>CAYQRU010000174.1:0-6176 GCA_964419945.1 uncultured Bacteroidales bacterium
ACGATGCCGCCTCCACAAGAATTATCCAGTTGATTGAAAGGGTGAATGGGAATGCGGGGGTGGGGTAATCGCTCCAAAAGTCCCGAAGGATTACCAGGAAATTGCTAAATTTGCCTTTTATAAAAAATGATGTTTTGATTCGATGCTTTCAGGCATAGGCTATTACAATTTCTTATTAACGACAAATCGCAATAAATGGCTACTAAAACCGAAATACTGGAAAAAATTAAGCAAGGTGTGGCAGCAACCGAACCAACAGCCAAAGTAATACTGTATGGTTCCCATGCCCGCGGCGAGAGCCATAAACACTCTGATTATGACATCCTGATCATCGTTGACAAAGAAGAAATCTCTTACCAGGATGAAATCAGGATTAAATATCCGCTCTACGATATTGAATTTGAAACGGGGAAAATAATAAGTCCAATTGTTTTATCCGCCAGGGACTGGAATAACCGCCATAGCATCACACCTTTCTACAAGCAGGTTATAAATGAAGGAGTGAGTTTATGAAGAACGGAATGGAGGATTTGATTAAATATCGCATTGACCGGGCTTATGAAACAATGGAAGAAGCTGAAGCCATGATTCGCTATCAATTTTGGAATGCAGCAATCAACCGAATCTATTATGCCTGCTTGTATGCAGTAAATGCACTTTTGGTAAAAAAAGGCATTAATACCTCAACTCACAAAGGAATAAGGCAGATGCTGGGGTTACATTTTGTGCAGACTGGCTTGCTTTCAAAGGATCATGCACGATTTTTCTCTGATCTATACGACCGCCGTCAAACCGGCGATTATGACGACTTTATTTTGTGCGATCAGGAAACCACCTTGATCATATTTAATCAGGGAAAAGAATTTGTATCAGAAATAAAGCGTCAGATTCTTACATTCTACGATGAGGAGTGAAATAATTCTGCAATATTTCTTCTGACCTCTTTTACAACGATAGGATCCGCCGAAAGGGGCGGTAAAGCGTTCAGCCTGAAACAGAAAGAAATCCCGTTTCTTTGTAAAACACAGCAAAGTCATGAAAAATCATAAAGCTATCCCGGAATTTGAAAACGAAGACCAGGAAAGGGCGTTTTGGGCAGAGAATGATTCTGCTGAATATGTTGATTGGTCGAAGGCAGAAAAAGTTATTTTTCCGGATCTGAAACCAACTTCAAAAACCATTTCGCTGAGGCTTCCGGGATTTATTATTGACGAACTTAAACTGATCGCCCACAAACGGGATATTCCCTATCAATCGCTGATCAAATTATTCCTCAAAGAAAAAATTGACCAGGAATTCAGCAGGCTTCCCTGAAATTTGAAAGGAGTGATGGGAGTGCATGTTTCGTTTAGCGATAGTATCGCTCCAGGCGATCCTATCGCTAATAACCAAACCATGAAAGCCAGCTCTGCAATTATTCCACTTCATGAGGCTGTCTCAAAAGGTCAGCCTCTTTTTTGTTATTTAAGCAACTGATTATTAACAATATAGTATTGATAACTTTTTCTTAATCAATTGGCGTTCAGTCAAGTGGGATTTTGTAATTTCATGGCATGAAACGACAAAAGCCAACATTCAAACCCTATGCTCAAGGCCAGTTGATGGTATTACCACCGACAATTCAAGAGCTTATTTCGGCCGATCATCCGGTCAGGGTGGTCAATCAGATTATTGATAAGATTAATCTTGCTCCATTATTAAAGCAATACAAAGGAGGGGGTTGCTCGAGTTATCACCCCAGGATGATGCTCAAAGTATTGATATACGGTTATTTGAGCAACATTTATTCTTCACGTAAGCTGGAGGCTGCCACCAGGGAGAACATTTATTTTATGTGGTTGAGTGGGATGGAGCAGCCCGATCACAATACGTTGAATCGTTTTCGCAGTGAGCGGTTGAAAGGAGTTATAAAGCGGATATTCAGCAAAGTAGTACTATTGATGGCCTCGTCGGGGCATGTGGATTTGCAGCAGGTTTACACCGATGGTACCAAGATAGAACCGGGTGGCAACCGCTACACTTTTGTTTGGGGCAAGGCGATTAAGACCAGCAGGGAACGTATATCCAGACAGCTGGAAGAGTTGTGGCAATATGCCGAGCAAGTGGCAAAACAGGAGTTAGCCGACCAACCCCCCACACAATTTGCAGCCATTGACCCCGAAGAGGTGCGTAAGACGATAGAATTGATTGATCGGGCTCTTGAAGACAAGCCGGTAGCCAAAAAAATCAGGCAAAAAGTCAAGTATGCCAAAAAACATTGGCCCGGGCAATTGAAGTCTTATCAGGAAAAGGAGGCCATATTAGAAGGGCGCAACAGCTATTCGAAGACCGATAAGGATGCTACCTTCATGCGCATGAAAGAGGACCATATGGGCAATGGGCAGCTCAAGCCGGCCTACAACGTACAAATCAGCACCAGTGATCAAATCATTGCCCACTATAGCATTCATCAAAATCCCACTGATACCTTGACCTTAAAATCACATCTGGAAACTTTTCAGCAGGAGCTTGGGGTAAAGCCAAAAGAACTCGTTGCAGATGCCGGATATGGTTCCGAAGAGAATTATGACTATGTAACTTCCAACCAAATCGAAGCTTATGTTAAGGACAACTATTTCGATAAGACACCACACAAGAAGGAACTTGCCAAAGGTAATTCTCATCCTGATTATTTACACTATAACAGTGACTTAAATTGCTACTACTGCCCCATGGGGCAACCCATGAAGTTCATTGGCAACAAACTCCAAACCACAAATAGCGGATACCAGCGTAGGCTCTCACGCTATCAGGCATGCAATTGCAATGGCTGCCCAATCAGAGGCGCATGTCACAAGTCGAAAGAAAACAGAATCATAGAAGTGAGCCACCACCTGATTGAACTTCGAAAACGAGCCAGAGAATTGCTAAACAGCGAAAAAGGGATTGAGCATCGAAAGAAGCGACCCGTTGATGTGGAACCGGTATTTGGGATGATCAAACAAAACAGAGGATTCAGAAGGTTCCTGCTAAAAGGAATCCAAAAGGTGACCATTGAGTTTGGATTGGTAGCTTTAGCACATAACATGATGAAATTGTGCTCTTTAATCGATCTAAAGGACTTTTTCGCCGCTTTTTTGCACCCCTTACTCTATCCAGTATCTAGTATAACCAACAATGTATGTTTACAAAAGCGATTCCTGCCTCTACAACTGATTCCGACCTCTTCATAACCAATCAATAATAAAAAAAGGCCGCCTCGGTTATGAGACAGCCTCAATGTAATAATTATAAGGTCTTTATACCTTCAATAGCCCATCGATGAATTTCTTCTTTCTGATCTCAGAGTAGCGATTGTGGTTTCGGAACTTGTTTCATAGGTAAGCAAAGTAGCCATCAATGTCATTGGTAATATCAGGAATTTCGAACTATGAGCGATTTATTCATCATTTACTCACAGCCTTTTGAAAAATATCAGCAAAATGCTGGGTTTAGCATCTTTCTGCTTACAATTTGTGCGGTAACGCTCAATAAATCGCTTATAATTAGGATTGTATTCGGGATTTTAAAAAACAAAGGTAGTGTCATACCCATTTCTAATCAATATAATCAGGCTGTTATAGCCCACTTGCTTTCAAAATTGCTTGCCTGGCAATCTGATGAAAAAGGTTCGTTACAGATTATCAGCAGATATTGTCCATTTTTGATAGGCCAAATATTACCAGGATGATGAATCCATCATAAACTTGTTAGATATACATGAACAACCATATGTGTGTCAGAAAATGAACGACCATGATTTAAGCTAATCCACTTTTTGTGCTGTTCAGGTATTAAGACATAAATCAAAAATTATTGTCCTGACAATGGACTATACTGTCAGAATACGCCATCCGACAAGGTTTTTCACAAACCTGACCAGATTTTTATACGTAGGTATATATACCTAGAAGACTACACAAAAAATAGGTATTTATACCTATTGTTTCGGTTAATTTCATAGCCTAATTTTGTGGCAAAAATTTATGTGCTAAAAATATCAGATCATGAAATGGAAACAATTAATCGTGCCTTTGCTGTTGATTTCAGTACATCAGGTACACGCAAATGACATCCAGGTTAAAAACGTTAACCTTGTCAATCAAAATTTTGTTAATGGTTCGATCTATGTTCAGTTCGATCTAAGCTGGATGAATTCCTGGCGAACCGATAATCATCTGAATAGTGGTGTTTCAACCTGGGATGCTGCCTGGGTGTTTGTAAAATTCCGTGTAAATGAAGGGAACTGGCAACACGCAACATTGCAATATCACGGCCATAGTGCAGGAACAGGAACGCCTGCCAGGATTCAGCCGGGACTGGTAGATGAAACCACCGGTTACCATAGCACCAGCAATCCGGCTGTCGGTGTGTTTTTTGAACGAACCGGGGTATCTACCGGCACATTTGCCGTAGAGGATGCACAGTTATTATGGAACTACAGGGATCAGGATGTGGATGACAATGACATGGTAGATGTGCTGGTATTTGCTATTGAGATGGTATATGTTGCACCCGGAGCTTTTTATATTGGAAGTGGAGGTTCCGAAGATGGAGCATTCTATAAATATCCGGTAGTAACCAATCCATATTGGATAACAAGTGAAAATTCGATCATTATTGGTCAGGAAGATAACGCTTTGTATTATAATCAATCACCATTCTCGTTTGGTGATCAGCAAGGGCCTGTTCCAACTGATTTTCCAAAAGGATACGCAGGTTTCTATTCAATGAAATATGAGATAACGCAGCAACAATATGTTGATTTTTTAAATACACTTACCCAGGAACAGGCAGATGTGCGTTATTTAGCTTCATCAGGTTCGTACCGGAATGCGATCACCGGTGGCTCAGTGGGTGAATACTTCACCTCAAATCCTTACGTTGCTTGCAACTTTTTAAGCTGGAACGATGGTACTGCATATATGGATTGGGCAGGAATGAGGCCAATGACTGAACTGGAATTTGAGAAAGCCTGCCGTGGTATATGGTATCCGGTTCAAAATGAATATGCCTGGGGAACAAACAGTATTGCAGATGATACCTATATTCTTGCAAATCCCGGAGCATTCAATGAGAATATATCAGCAAATTATCACAGTGATGGAAGTGTTGGAAATGCGAATGTCGAAGCCACTACTCCCTCTCTTCCTTATCGAGGCCCTTTAAGAGCCGGTATTTTCGCCGCGAATGCTCTTAATAGTGGAAGGGTCAGTTCCGGGGCATCCTGGTATGGGATCATGGAACTAAGTGGCAATCTTTTTGAGATTACTATTACAGTTGGCAACCCTGAGGGCAGAGCCTTTACCGGTTTACATGGAAATGGAACACTATCAACAAACGCACAACACGATGTTGATTCCTGGCCGTCAGGAACTGGCAATTCCGGCTGTGGTTTTAGAGGTGGCATGTTCCAGCAACAATACAATTTAGCAAGAGTATCAGATCGTGCCCTGGCAACAGTGAATGTAAACTATCGGTTTTTTGCTACCGGATACCGTGCAGTTCGTTCATCACCGTTTTGTGGAATCCCTGTGTACGACATTGATGGTAATTTTTACAATACCATCCTGATAGGTGATCAGTGCTGGATGAAGGAAAATTTGAATGTGACCAAAGATCCAATTGGTAACAATATAACAAGATATTGTTATGACGATATACCCGGTAATTGTGATTTGTACGGTGGCCTCTACGATTGGTCAACTGCAACAGATATACTCTGGGGAGGTCAGTTTCAACAGGGTATTTGTCCTTTCGGCTGGCACATACCAGGTTTGTCAGAATGGCAACAACTGGAAGATTATATTGAGTCAGAAGGTGTTACCAATCTTCAGGTTGGTAATACACTGAAATCGTGCAGGCAGGTAGATACCCCTTTGGGAGGAAATTGTTTGACAAGTGAACATCCACGTTGGGATTCGGACCCTGCACAATACGGAACGGATGCCTTTGGTTTTGCCGGTTATCCCGGAGGAGTCAAAAGTGATACCTATTTTTTCAGAGGTAAAGGAGGTAACTGGTGGACAGCCACAGAATCTGATGAATCAAATGCCAATTCCACCGGATTAAGATCTGATAACGGGGCGCTAGGCTATAAATTTAGCCTCAAAAGTGTTGGCTATTCTGTCCGGTGTGTCAGAAATCAGAATTAATCA
>CAYQRU010000175.1:0-6165 GCA_964419945.1 uncultured Bacteroidales bacterium
ACCAGCCTGCCGGCTGGCAGGTTGCTAAAAAGCCCGAACGGCACGGACATGTCTGCTGTAGTACTTATTGCCGAGGTCCTGAATGCCATTGCCGAAACTCTGCCTCCAGGCATAGCTAGAACTGTTCTCAGAAGAACTCCAATAGTAGTAGCCTGCAAAACCGCCAATGCTTGCTCTATTCAGGAACAATGTATTCAATTCATCCCTACTGTGCAGGAACCAGTCAGAGTATCCGTTGAGTACAAGATCAATGCAAATGCGTGCAGCAATGCCCGCTTCGCTGCAGCCGGCCACAATGGCTGCGGTATTGGCAGCGCCTGTGCCCAAACCAGTTGATGAGCCAATTAAAGTTCCTGAGCATCCCCACTGGGCGTCGGAACTTTGGTCATAAGGCGCTGCTATCAATCCATGCCTGACATTGGCTTCATAACCAGGGTTGCCTGGTTGAAAGAAGTAAGCGATGATGCCGCCTTGATAAAAATCGCCGACAGATAAATTATCAATATTATCATCCACCCAGGAAGGAATTCCATTTTTGTACTTAAGTATCTGACCATTTTGACCGGAAGCCACCGTAACCCATGCTGTACCGTTCCAGTATTGCATCTGGCCTGACTCGGTTCCCGATTCCTGATAAAATGGTGTTTGCCAGGTTGCAACGCCAGTTGCATCCGAAGTGAGTACTTTGCCATCAGCAGCGCCGGTGGTTACCTTTAAACTTTCTGATTCCACCGAAGTAAATTTCCCGGTATTCGGTGTGGTTTTCCCGATTTCGCTTGGGTTTTCCCAGCCCGCCGCGCTCAGTTCATTGCTGATCAGGGCAAACGGAATATTGGTAATTTCCGTCCGGGGAAGGGTTTCTGTCCCAACTTTTACTTCCAGCCAGGGCGCTTTGCCGTTAAATATGGCGGCAGTGAAGGCGATGTCGTCGCCGGTTCCGGTGCCCAATTGCACGGAGTAAAGACCCTGGGCAACATCAACGGTTTTGGTAACTACCCCGGAAGCGGGCCAAAGCTGGTTGCCAACGGTGGAGGCATCAAACATGGCGAAAGTCATTGCCACGTTGGTTTGGGTGATGGCATTGCCGCTGTTATCGAGCAGTTTGCCCTGCCAGGTGATGGCTGTTGGCTGAGCTGACAAATGAAAGCTTAAAGCCAAGAATAACCCAAAAACTGTAAATCTTTTCATTTTTGCTGAGTTTTATTTATTTTATTCATTATTAATTGTTTAGTCGTTTAGTCGTTTTATGAAATCATTTTCTTCAATTCGCTGAACGAGATGGGTAACCCCACAATTTTTAGGGTTGCCTTGTTAATGAGCACCATCACAGGAGTGGCCAACACAAAGAAATCGTTGGCCTCTTTGCTGTTTACTCCACCCTGGGCAAGTAAATGTTTCCAGTTTTTATAATCTTCTTTCTTCTTTTTCCAGGCAGCTATTTCCGTTTCGGTTTCATCGAGACTGATGGCCAGAACTGATAATTGCCTGCTGATTTCAGGTTGCTGCTGCCAGGGATACAAATGTTGCGTAAGTTCTTCGCAATGGCTGCAATCGCCCGACCAGAAAAGAATGAGGGTGTATCTGGCCGGCGATTTCGTTTTGTAGAGGTCAAAAATTCCGCCGCCGGGTTCATCAAGGATGATGGGTGGCACCGGACTTCCGGCCACAAGGGTTTTCATGCCTTTCAACCTTCGTTCGATTTCTATCCTTTTTGAAGTCAGGCAATTGGGGTCATTCAGGTAAGGTTCCAAAATTTTCATCCCGGCGTCAATGCCGTTGGATTCGTAGCCCCTGTAAAAATAATCCACCATCCAGCCATACACCAGCGGATGCCCCGTTTTGGCTTTTTCGATGGCAATTTTTCCGGCCAACGGGAACAGCGAATCCCGCAAAGCTACCGTGGTTGCCATTTGGCCGTAAAGGTTCACGTAATTGTCCATCCATTTGTTGATGAATGAGGTTCGTATGATGTTGGGATCAGCGAAATCCATCCCATCAAAATAATGGGCAATCATGCTTTTCAACCTTTCATTTTCGGTTCCTTTCCAGGGAATTTGCGGGACATACTGAAACGGGTACATGCTGCTGACGAACAAATGGCTGTCGTTGTTTATCTGTACTTCAAGCCACTTGTTGAAATCTGTCCGGCGTTTTTCGTACTCTTTTATGCCTTCCTGGTAAAACCGTGAACCGGTTTCATCGTAGCTCATCAGGAAATTTTGCAACAAACCCAGTTTTTCCTTTTTATGGGCATTTTCCATCGAAAAACCCTGGTAGGTTGAGTTTTCGATCTCATCCTGCTGAAAATAACTGCTGTCGGGGTTATTACAAAAAACGGGAGAAACCCATAATTCGAGATTCTGCTGATTGATGATCAGGCTTTTTTCGGAAGGATAGGGCGTGCTGGTTTCCAGTTCGCGGTAATCGAACCGGAGGACAAACTCACCGGGCAAATGTTCTTTTTGAACTGTCAGAACAGCGGTTTCGCCATTTTTAATTCCCGATACTTCGGTTATTGGTTTGAATAGTCGCTGGTGGTTCAATCCTAAAAGGCTAATTTTACTTTCGTAAACACCCCGCAGATGAATGGTCAGGCGCACATCATGATTTGTAGTCTGAGCCTGCACACAAACACATAAAACCAAAAAACCAATGATGGATAAATAGATTTTCTTCATTTAATTCGTATTAGAAATTTAATCTTTGATACATCGAACCGAAAATCCGCTACTTTTGAAACTATGACTGTATGCCTCAGCAAAATTTGCATTGAATTCGAGGCGGTATGCCAGGTTGAGTTCGGAAGAAGTAATGCTCCAAATTTTACCCATATTACCCCTGTAATCAAGGTTTCCGAGGTATGAAATGCCCCCGGCAGCATGTAATTTTAATACCGACGCGTAAGTATCGTTAACATTATTCCAGCCGCCTGTGCTACGGGCATTATACCACTCCGATTGTGTAGGTATCCGCCATCCGGCGCCCAATTCGAGGGCACAGGGATCATTTTCCGGAAGCCAGTCGCTCTCCTCTTCAATGCTGGTAACCCAGGTTGTGTTGGGCGTCCGGGTAGTACCATCATGTTTATAGCCCTGTTTCCGGTTGAATTGCCAGTACCAGCCGGCCGAAGCTTCGGTGGCATCGGTGGCTGAAGTTGCCTGGTTTGATGCGCCCAGGTTTTGGGTAATGGCACATTTGTAACCACCAAAAAGATTGGTTGATGCAGTGCCGTATGTTACTGTTTTATCAACGGGCGCTACTCCCTCTGCAACAAGGTGGCTTACAACAAATGCAGGACCGCTACAGGCATATTGAATGGCGAACACATCCAGCCTTTCCACACTTTCACAGTCATTCACTGTCTGGGTGGCAAAATAGTGCACCGAATCGGCAAGTATGGTGGTGGTTGGCAGCACATTGCCTCCTTCGGCTTCATCGTACCAGGTGATGGATGTTCCGGTAACCGAGAGCGATGCCAGGGTCTGTCCGGCGTAGAAGCGCTGAACGGGCTCTCCGGTGGGTGCAGGCGCAGGTGTACAATCGCGGATACAGCGCACCGGATAAGCATTTGCTTTCTGGTTTGCGGACATCTGGCTTGAAGTTTCGGTGAAATCGAGGCTCCATCCGTTTGCTGTATTGCTTTCATCCGAACTCCAAACATTTCCCTGGCTTCCACGCTGGTTCAGGTTACCGTCGGCGGCGTTCAGCCAGCCTGCCATGTGCAATTTAAGCCCTGAATTGTAAACCTGGGCAGCGTTTGTCCATCCGGCGTCAGCCTCCGTCCATTCTTCATAAGTAAGAATGCGCCAGCCCTCACCCATTTCGAGCGCACAGGGGTCTTTTGCGGTTTCCCAGGTTGAACTTTCATTATCGGAAGAAGTATTCCAAGTTGAATTTGGGATGCGAATCGCTCCATCATGACTGTAGCCTTGCTGCCGGTTGAATTGCCAGTACCAGCCTGCAGCCGCTTCATCATCATCCATTGGGGCGGTAGCTTGTTGGTGTGCTCCCAGGTTTTGGGCAATGATGCATTTGTTCCCGCCAAACAAGGTGGTCTTGCGGGTTCTGTAACTTATGTCTTTATTAACCGGGGCTACACCATTTGATGCTGAATGGATAACAGCGAGGAAATTTCCGCAATGAAATAATTGTGCGGTTACATCCAGGCGGTCGGTACTTTCACAATCACCCACCGTTTGACTGGCATAATAGTGATTACCATCAACCAGCTTTGTATCATCGGGCAAAACACTGCCACCGTGCAATTCAGCGTACCATTTTATGGCAGTTCCCGTCACTTTGAGGTCGCTCACGGTCTGGTCATAGTAAAAAGCCTGTACTTCGCGTCCGGTCGGGGCTGTGGGAGGGGTGCAGTCTTTGATGCAACGGAGGGGAAAAGCAGTTGATTTATAGGATACAGAAATGGTTAATGAATTTGACAACCACCCGTTAATATCATATGCCATACTCTCATCATACTGGGTTGAACTCCAATAAAGCATATTTTCGCCGCGGCTGGCAAGGTTGCCGTAGTCGTAGGATAGCCTGCCGGCGGCATGCAGCTTAAAATCCGAGTCGAATGCCTGATGATAATTTCCCCAGTTGAGGCTGTTATCGAGGGTTTGCCATTCCAATTGTGTGGGGATTCGCCAGCCGGAACCAAGTTCAAAAGCACATGGGTCGTTGGACTGCATCCAGTCGGATGATTCGCTGACCGGGTAAACCCAGGAACTGTTGGGTGTGCGGGTTGTGCCATCATGTTTAAAGCCCTGTTTGCGGTTAAATTGCCAGTACCAGCCGGCAGCGGCTTCGGTATTATCGGTGGCAGTGGCAGGCTGAACGGAAGCGCCAAGATTTTTCGTGATGACGCATTTTGAATATCCAAACAAAGGGGTTGAGAAGGTTTCATAAGTGGTGGTTTTATCCACCGGGGCCACACCTCCCGATGCCAGGTGGTTGATGGTTATATCGGCGCCACAGTTGAATCCGGCAGGGAGAATTTTTCCATAAACATTCAGTGTTCCGGTAGATACCCGCTGACCTTTGCTGTTAACGAAATCGGAACCCGAGGAGGCTACCTTGCCTTGCCGGGTTACTCCCTGTGCGTAAACAAAACCTGCCATAAAAAGCAGCATCACCAGGGTGAGCAGCTTCTTCACCTGAATAATTTCGTTCCTATTCATAGAAATAATCCATTTGAATTCTGTCGCCCGCTGTAAGCGGAAAATTACCGTTATTTTCAGGAATATAGGTCAGCGTGGCGCCGCTTACAGTGTAGGCGGTATTGCTGATTCTGATTCCGTTGATAAAGAGCTTTACCTTGCTGTTGGCCGAAGGCGTTTGCGATAAGGTGAAACTGGTCTGGGAAGCAGTGGCTGAAAACTCATCTGCCGCTTCATGGATGGTTACATTTTGCCAGGAAATGTTTCCGCTTCCATCGGTAGTAAGCACTTGCCCGCTTGTGCCGGCAGAACTGCTGACTACTCCCGATGAACTGTTGAGCAGAACGCCTTTTGTTGTTAATGCAGGTATCACGATTTGACCATTCCCTTCTATCCTGAATAACTCAGTGGATGTTGTTGCAGAAGTGCCTGCATAGAATTTGTGGCTTACAGCCGTATTGGATATCTGGAAGCGCAACGCATCACCATTAAGCCCTAAACCTGTGAACTGATGGTCGTTGTCGGCTGTGGTGTAAAATGAAATTTTACGGTTTGTAACTGAGTTGCCCAAATCCAGTGTGGCTTTTGGGGTTGTGGTGCCAATCCCTACCTTACCATCAGCGGTAAAAACCACTTTGTTTGTGGCAGCGCCAACTCCCGAACGAAAGAAAAGGGTTTCCTCGCCCCAATCGATATAGGCATTAGAACCTGACTGATGCAGCCGGAGCCTGTTTCCGGCATCGGCGGCATTGCCAATCCAGTATGATGACCCGGAAGGTAAAAGAATATTGCCATTCACATTTAGCTTTTGGGTGAGGTCGGTGGTGCCAATTCCTACATTTCCTGAATTGAAATAAATGTTTGAACTGCTGGTTGTCCATTGGCTGGATGCAGGGGTAGCCCAGCTTATTCCTCCGCTGCCATCCGAAGTTAGTACCTGCCCGTTGGTTCCTCGTCCTGTTGGGAATGTGATGCTTTCATTTGTGCCGTTTCCATTTAGGGT
>CAYQRU010000176.1:0-6149 GCA_964419945.1 uncultured Bacteroidales bacterium
TCTCAGGCATTGTTTTATTATATCTCTGGCGCATATTATTTTTCCATGATCCAAATCCCCTTGAATACACTGGCAAGCTGGCGGCGCATTTTCTGAGCCTGTTCGAGATCAGTATAGTCGTAAACGGAAATTCTGTAATTATGATCTTTCATAACTACTTTAGTTTTGGTATAACCACTGGATTGTAGTCTTTTTACCTCAGAGTTTGCCTGTGCTTCTTCTTTGAAACTACCCACTATCAAATAGTACCGTATAGAGTCTGGCTGGCTTTGCGATTCGTTAACTATCTCTGATTCAATTTTTTTTGTCATTTCATTAATCAACCAGTCAGGCGTAAGTTCACCAGCACCCTCACACAGGTTTAGCGTTCCTTTCCCATCTGCCACCTCACCGAACCACACAGATGCATAGCCTTCATAAAGAGCAACACCCATTGCTTTCCATTCCTTTTGAATCCATCTTCCCCTGCTCAGCAGCATATCGTTGGTAAGATCGAAGTTGCGCCATTGATCAAAAGCACTCAGTGGAGTAGCCTGCATGTTTTCCCATAAGATTAATTCCTGTCCGTTACCCATATAACCGGTCAATTCACGGGGTTTATTCCACATGCAGTTAGTGCGGTTTGGGTCTTTAGAATAACAACATGGTGTCCATGCACCTTTATCAGACCATGAGTGCAGGTTGCATGATTGCAGGTCTGGCCTGTATTGGTAAAGATCGCGTACATGAACATGAGCAACATAGGACAATGATTTGGACAAAGGAATGATTTCAAGTCCGGCAGCCAAACGATATTCATTGATCAGTCGGTAGAGATGTACTTCATGAGCATTCAGGCAGAATTCCGGGGGAATAATGATTTCTGGTTTACCTCGTTGCGCAAAGCTCAACAAAGGAATAAACAAAACAAGTATAAAACAGATCAATCCTTTCTTCATAAAAAACCAAATCAGGTAATTTATCCTGCTTTTTCAGTAAGGTTATCTTTGTAAAACGGTATTTACGTTATCCTATTATTTGTCATGTGTTAATGATTCCAGAAATTCATGTTAATGAAAATCAATTCGTTAGCTTGGATCAATAAAAAAATAACAACTTTTCATTTATGTATTAAGTATTTTAATACTTTCGTCTGTAAATTAGTTATCCTTCCTATGTTGTTTTACAAAAACCTAATTCATTTGAAATGACAAAATTACCAATTTTAATGTTTCTGGCAATATGGATCTCCGGGTGCAATATCACAACACAGCCCGGCGAAAAATCTGAGAAGTCGGACATTGCCACTCCCAAACTGGCCGAAATTTCGCTACATGTTAAGGGAATGACCTGTGAAGGATGTGAAAATGCAATTGTTTTGTCGCTCAGCAAGGTTGAGGGGGTTTACGAATCAGAAGCGTCTCATGTCGAAGAGTTGGTTATTATAAGGTATGATGCTGCATTGACAAATCAAGATCAAATTACTGAAGCCATCACCCGGGTTGGTTACGAGGTGGTTGGTGAGGTTACAGGTCAGGATGATGCAGAATGACCACCTGCACTGCTTATAATCAGGCAGATGTCTTGTTGGTAAGTTTTATATTTTGCACAATGCCATAGTAATCTTTCGTTTGGCTTTTTAAGATGTACACTCACCATTGATATAACATAAATCTTAAAATATTGAAGAATAATATGCTATCACGGATTTTTTATTTTTACTATGATGGCTTCCGAAGCATGACCATCGGAAAAACCCTGTGGCTTATCATATTTATTAAGCTTTTCATCATGTTTGCTGTTTTCAGAATTTTTTTCTTTCCCAACTATTTAAAATCAAACTTTAATAATGATCAGGAAAGAAGTGAGCACGTAATTGAACAACTAACTAAAATACCTGAGAAATGACAGAAACCTTTGACTTTGCCCTGGTGAACTGGTCGCGGGGTTTGTTTGCCTTATCGGCTATGTATCACTGGTTATTCGTTCCGTTAACGCTTGGATTAGCCTATATCCAGGCTATTATGGAAACGATTTATGTGAAAACCGGAGACCTGCATTGGAAAAAAACAACCAAATTCTGGATGACGCTTTTTGGAATCAATTTCGCCATCGGGGTAGCTACAGGAATTATCCTTGAGTTTGAGTTTGGAACCAACTGGTCGAATTACTCCTGGTTTGTTGGCGATATTTTTGGCGCTCCCCTGGCTATTGAAGGCATTTTCGCTTTTTTCATCGAATCTACGTTTATTGCAGTAATGTTTTTCGGATGGAACAAGGTGAGCAAGAAATTTCATTTGCTATCCACCTGGTTGGTGGCTTTTGGAGCCAGTCTTTCCGCACTTTGGATACTGGTGGCCAATGCCTGGATGCAGTTTCCGACAGGCATGATTTTTAATCCTGAGACAGCCCGTAACGAAATGGGCAATTTTTGGGAAGTACTTTTTTCGCCGATGGCCATCAATAAGTTTTTACATACCATCTCTTCGGCTTATCTGCTGGCATCTATTTTTGTGATAGGAGTAAGCAGTTGGTATTTATTGAAGAATCGTGAAATTTTGCTTGCCAAAAGAAGTATCCTGGTAGCGGCTGTTTTCGGGATTATCACTGCTTTCTATACAATCCTGACCGGCGATGGTTCAGCAAGAATTGTTGCCGAGAAACAGCCAATGAAGTTTGCCGCCTTTGAAGGGTTGCAACGTGGACAAACCGGTGCGGGTCTGATCACTATTGGAGTGCTTTCTACCGCTCCTGAAGATCCTGATTATGAAAATATAAAGGATTTTCACTTTAAACTCGAAGTTCCTAACCTTCTGTCTTATATGGCTTTTGGCGATTTCAATGCATTCGTTCCCGGGGTCAGGGATTTACTTGACGGCAACGAAAAGCAGGGGATCATGCCAGCTGTTGAAAAAATGAATAAGGGAAAAATCGCCATCAATGCACTGGCTGAGTTTAAGCGCGCCAAAGCAGCCGGCGACCACGGCAGAGCTGCCGAAGCCCGCGCTGTACTTGAAGAAAACTGGGAATATTTTGGTTATGGCTACATTGATGATCCCAATTTATTGGTTCCCAGTATCCCTATTACTTTCTACAGCTTTCATCTCATGGTAGCACTGGGATTTTTCTTTTTCGTACTGATGGTAATATTCCTGTTCCTGGTATATAAGAATCGTCTTGAAAAGGCAAAGTTTTGGCTCCGGGTGGCAATCGTTTCTATTCCGTTGGCATATATTGCATCGCAATCGGGATGGATTACTGCAGAAATGGGCAGGCAACCCTGGGTGATACAGGATATCATGCCAACCATGGTAGCTGTATCGCATATCAATGCTGCCACGGTACAGGTTACTTTCTGGTTGTTTGCGTTGTTATTTACAATGTTATTCATAGCTGAAATACGTATCATGAGCCGGCAGATTAAAATTGGACCTAAAGATGGAGGGCAATAATCATGTTTGAAAGTTTATCACATTTGGCTTTGCAGCAATACTGGTGGCTTATCATTTCGGTATTGGGTGCTTTACTCGTGTTCCTGCTGTTTGTGCAGGGAGGGCAAACCATGTTTTATAGCATGTCAAAATCCGTTAAGGAACGCCGCATGATCATCAACTCGCTGGGGCGTAAATGGGAATTGACATTTACCACCCTTGTTACCTTCGGAGGGGCTTTCTTCGCCTCATTTCCATTGTTTTATTCAACAAGTTTTGGCGGCGCCTATTATGTTTGGATTCTGATCCTTCTTTGCTTTGTGATTCAGGCAGTATCTTTTGAATACCGTTCAAAACCGGCCAATTTTTTAGGCGCCCGCACATTCGAAATTTTCCTGTTCATAAACGGTGCCCTGGGAACGATTTTGCTTGGTACTGCTGTGGGAACTTTTTTTACGGGATCTGAATTTTCGGTTGATAAGATGAACCTCACGAAGATTTACAGCGCTGCCATTTCGCGCTGGGAAACGCCGTTCTATGGCCTTGAAGCAGTGCTCGATTACCGGAATGTGATGCTGGGTTTAACTGTGTTTTTTCTTTCCCGCATCAATGGCATACTATATCTTATGAACAATATTGACGATGTGAACATCAGAAAGCGCGGTAAAAAATGCCTGCTTTACAACACCATTCCTTTTCTTGTTGTTTTCCTCATTTTCGTGGTATCTGTTTTGCTCAGCAATGGCTTTGCCTACCACCCTGATACCAAACTCGTATTTCTGGAACCTTATAAGTATTTTAAAAACCTGACCCAGATGCCATTGGTTGGATTGTTGTTTCTTGCCGGTGTTGTCATGGTGTTGTATGGCATTGGCCGTACGCTTTTGCAGGTATATAATAAAGGTATCTGGTTCACCGGTGCCGGAACCGTTCTTACCGTTCTGGCCTTATTTCTGATTGCAGGTTATAATAAAACAGCATTTTATCCTTCCACTTTCAACCTTCAGCATTCACTTACCATCGAGAATGCTTCAAGCAGCATGTACACACTGACTGCAATGAGTTATGTTTCACTGGCTGTTCCATTTGTCATTCTTTATATTTTCTTTGCCTGGAAAGCCATTGATAAGAAAAAAATAACTGCTGCCGAGATGGAAGAATCGGATGGACATGTTTATTAATTCCATTGCTTTTATCGAAAATGGGGCTTCAGGCAATTGATTGAGTATGGATCATCCCTTTGAATAACAAATAAACAATTATATGAAACACCTAACCCAAATCCTCTGGTTGCTGAGCTGGCCGGTGCTGATTTATGTCTCTTACAGGCTTGTTTTGGTTGCATTAAGGATGTATGAAAAGAAATTTCCACCAGAAAAAGTGTAAACTTTCGCAATTTCAGATTACCGGTTTAGATGCGGCTTCCTTCATTCTACCATGGTCTTTCTGACCTTCCAATATCCGATCGAAAAACCTGGCTGTGCAATCGAATTCCACCCCTGTTAAGGTTTTGTCTGAGTGGTTTTTCCTTCTTGTTTATCTATCCTGGCACCTTCAGGGCTTTGATGCCGTGATGGAGTGGTTCTGTGATACGGTAATACTATGACATTGATGTAGTGCTTTGTCCACCGCGCGCACCTGCAGCCTGGACTGGGCGGAAGAAGCGATTGGGATAATCGTCTCTCAACACAAAGTTGCACAACCTTTATAATGACTACCAAACCATCACGCAATACCTAGTAAATAAAAGCCACTTATTATTCGGGTGCTAACCGGCGAATTGCCTTTGCCTCGCTGCTTATTCTTTTATTTCGACTTTTGGGATTGGGCAGTGAAGATGTAACTATTATCGGCAGGTCGGTGAAATAGGGTATGCACTGCTTACAAACCGAATACATCAGAGTGAATTCCGGCGCTTGATTGCTGACGTTAAAAAGATATAATGTGTATTGCTTTTGCCTTACCCTGTATGGCAAATCTGAAAGGTAGCATGAAGATAATTTTGATTGTAGAAGTAAGTTCGGGGACATTCGTCAGTGCTGAGGTTTTCTTACTTTTTTATCTTATCTTAGCGCCCTCAATGTGCTAATGTCGTGATGCAGCTTTGAAGCAGCCTGCTGGTTTTACATGTTTCTCACCACAAAGCCAGGTAGTCTTTATAATGATAACTATGCAACCATAATACAACAATGATGAAACAAAAATCACGCTATATTTCAGGTGTTTACAGGCGAATACTGACTGGCTCCCTGCTTATTCTTCTTTTCCCACTCATTGGGTTGGGCAACAAGAATGAAACCATTATCAATGGGTCAAAAAGATGGGATGCGCCACGGGTGCAAACTGAAAACATCAGGGTTAATCCCGGCGCAAGCCTGACGATTACCGCCAAGCTTTACATGGATGCCGGGACAAAAATCATTGTAGAACCTGGTGGTAAACTGGTGGTTGACGGCGGAACCATTACCACCTATCATGCCAATACCTGGCAAGGAATTGAGGTTTGGGGCGACAACACAAAAAGCCAGTATCCCGATAACGGCATCGTGCACCAGGGGCAGGTAATTGTAACCAACGGTTCATTGATAGAAAATGCAAGTACAGCAATTTTTACCGGGAACAAGGCAGTAGAAAGCGCTACTTCGGCATATCATGGAGGCATTGTCATCGCAAGCTCGTCTGAATTTCGTAATAATGAAATCGGCATACATCTAACCCCATTCGAAAACTTCGACCCAA
>CAYQRU010000177.1:0-6040 GCA_964419945.1 uncultured Bacteroidales bacterium
TGCGGCTCCAATGGCATTATCCCATTGTTTCAGACTGTTGTATGCCAAAGTCAGGAGGAAATAGGTTTGGGCTTCCTCACCATAGTGTATAGCCTTATTCATAAAATCAATAGCTTCGGTACCACGATTAGCTAGTATGCTTTTGTTGGCTCTCACTGCAAGGTAATCGCGGACGCTTTTCTCAGCCGATGCCTGCGTTTGAGAATCATTGCCTTTTTTTGCAAAAGTAATAGCCTGATCCATGGCAACAATCATCTCATCAAGGTTTTCGAGTTTACGGTAAGTTAAACCCAACAAAAGAAAGGTTTTGGCATTTTCCGGATCAAATCCAATTGATTTTTTAAGTTGTTCGATTGCCTTTTCGTTTTCGCCGGCGCGATATGCATTATTACCCTGCGAAAGGTAAAGCCTTCCAAGAATGTTCTGTGCCCTTGCAACTGTGTTGGGATCATTGTATGTGAGACCTAAATCATAACTTTTCTGAAAAGTTGCGATAGCTGCTTCGGTATTTCCTTCTTTCTGTTGTTCCCCGGCCACCCTGAAATAAACAGCCGGGATCTGGCTCTCAGCCATAATTCTTAATTCATCGGCATCAGGCCCAACCTTCTTTGCCATTTCCACTGCTTCTTCCAATAAGATAACTGCTCTCGCAGCATCGGAATTCACCAGTTCTGCGGCTGCATTGTACTTGCCCGCAACTTCTTCAATAGTTTGGGCATGGAGTAATGCAGTCATCAGTATAAACAAGACTAATACTACACTCCCTTTAGAAACCATACTTTTCATTTTTGTTCTTTTTGTTACTAGTTTAGATTGATTGAAATTCATATACTTTAAAATTTTTCTGGCGGCAAAAATACTAAAATCAGAATATTTTGGGATACTGTACAGGGTTATAATCGTGCATCAGGTTGTAAACAGCATCAAAAACGTCCTCTGCATTGGGATTCGAAAAATAATCGCCATCAGTACTGTAGGCAGCCCTATGAGGCTTTGACGTGACAGTTGTGGGTTGTGCATCGAGATAACGATAACCACCCTGTTCTTCAAGCACTTTTTGCATCATATAGGAAGTTGCCCCCCCAGGTACATCTTCATCAAAGAAAACAATTTTATTAGTTTTTCTCAGCGAGTTAACAATGGCGTGGTTCAGATCAAATGGCAGAAGGCTTTGAACATCAATGAGTTCAACACCAATGTTGAATTCTTTAAGTTGTTGGGCGGCATCCTGTGCGATCCTTACGCACGATCCATAGGTCACCAGAGTCACATCATTTCCTTCCTGAAGGATTTCAGGTATTCCAGGTAACACACGAAATTCTCCAATATTTTCGGGTTTATGTTCCCTGAGCCTGTATCCATTGAGTGGTTCGATTATCAGTGCAGGTTCATCTGAAGCCAGCATCGTGTTATAGAAGCCAGCAGCCTGGGTCATATTCCTGGGAACCAACACATAAACTCCCCGAATGGAATTTATGACCATGCTCAGAGGAGAGCCGGCATGCCAGATGCCTTCAAGCCGGTGTCCACGGGTGGTAATGATCATGGGTGCTTTTTGCCGGCCAACAGAGCGGTATTGTAAAGTAGCCAGGTCGTCGCTGAGGATCTGCAAACCATAAAGCAAATAATCAAAATACTGGATTTCAGCAATTGGTCTGAAACCTCGCATAGCAAGGCCAATTCCCTGACCCACTATAGTTGCCTCACGAATGCCGGTATCAAAAATGCGAAGATCCCCATACTTGTCCTGAAGGCCTTCGTATGTTTGATTAACACCTCCAATTTTTCCCACATCCTCTCCAAAGATCACTACTTCTTTATTTTTATCCATAATGCGGTCGAAATTATCGCGTAAAATTTCCCGCCCGGGAACTATTTTTGAACTTTCAGCAAATAAGGGTTTGATTTCCTCAACTTTCAGGGCTGAGAATTTCGACTCGCTGTGCAGATGTGAATTGTATCGCCGCTGACTGTCCTTCATGGCATCATCGAGCCACTTTGTAACGTTGATCTTAAGGGAGTTAAGTGGATTGGAACATGCACCACAAATAAGTCTTAAGATGCGTCTTGCTGATGCATAGATGTCTTTGCGGGTGGGTTCGGCTATGCGCAACAAATCCTGCTTTATGGTTTCAATTTTTGAAGTTTTTGCGCAATTGCAAGAGGTAACATCCACCATCTGAATAAACTGATTGCGCATATGCAGAATTGGGCCCATATAAGTATTCCAGGCATTTTTACGGGCTTCGCGTGCTGTTTGCATAGCTTCATTCTCAATCGTTTCGAGAATGGCATCAGAAGCTATCTTTTCTTCTAAGATCCAGTTTCTCATTCTGAGCAGGCAATCATGTTGTTTTTCCCACTCCAGTTGATCAGGAGTTTTATACCTTTCATGCGAACCGGATGTTGAATGACCCTGAGGTTGGGTGAGCTCTGTCACATGAACAATGGATGGAATATGCTGTATTCTTGCAAGTTCAGTTGCCTGCTTGTAGACTCCAAGCAACTCGGGGTAATTCCATCCCTGCACTCTGTAAATTATGAAACCGTTGCCGTTTTCATCCAACTCAAAGCCTTTGAGGATCGCAGAAATATCACTTTTGGTAGTTTGGTATTTTTTTGAAACTGAAATACCCCATCCATCATCCCAGACTGACATGACCACTGGTACTTTAAGAACTCCGATGGCATTTATGGTTTCAAAAAAATGACCTTCACTGGTACTGGCATCACCGATGGTTCCGAAAACTACCTCATCACCGTTCACTGAAAATTTCTCAACATTTTTCAATTCATGATTCAGCCGGTAAAGTTTTGATGCAAGTGCCAGTCCTAGTAATCGAGGCATTTGTCCGGCAGTAGGTGAAATATCAGCAGAGGTATTTTTTTGCCTGGTAAGGTCTTTCCAATCTCCGTTTTCATCGAGTGACTGCGTAGCGAAATGATTGTTCATCATCCTGCCACCACTTCCGGGGCTTGCTTCAGGGTTTGTGTCGCCATAAAGCTGAGCAAAAAACTCTTCAGGTGTCATCATTCCGGCGGCCAGCATGAATGTTTGATCGCGATAATATCCTGAACGCCAGTCGCCTACTTTGAAATAGCGAGCCATTGTAAGCTGAGGAACTTCCTTCCCATCGCCAAAGATGCCGAATTTCGCTTTACCTGTTAATACCTCCTTGCGGCCAAGCAGGCTTAACTGCCGGCTTTCACAAGCAATACGGTAGTCAGCAAGAATTTCGTCTTTTGGAGGCAGCGGATGTTGAGGCATTGTAGTTTTTAATTCCTTAAGATCTTTTGATTTTGTGGGCATTATGAAAGTGAAATTGATTGATCATATTCGTAGATAACAAAATTCAAGGCTTTGGGTTCATGTGAATTCAAGCTGAAGACAACGGTTTCAGACTTTTCGCACGTGAGGGAATTGGTATGCAACATTATCCATTTTACGTTTATACTAAATAGATATAGTACCTTGATTATATGTACTTTATGTTTGTTTAACCGACTGGCTGTTAATGTCTGGTGTTCTATCTTCTTTTCATAAAAACGCGGATGTTATGCTATTCGTATAGTAATCAGTTTGGTTTTCTGTTTTGCAGTTGGACTGAGTGTGATTAATCCGGTCATATTGCCCTCCAAAATCGGTGATATTGCCACCCTTGGGTTTTGGTTTCAAAGAACGTTTTAGCGTGAAAAAATTACGGTTTTTCCCTTTGGCTCTCTCCTTTAAACTCTATCCGATGTGAGGTGTGTACCAGGCGGTCTAATATGGCATCAGATATGGTTTCTTCGCCAATCATATCAAACCAACTGGCTACCGACAACTGACTGGCTATTTTGATTGTCCGTCGCAAATGACGATCTTCGATAATCTCGATCAAATCAATTTGTTGCTGCTTGTCAAGATGGGTAAGTCCAAAATCATCAAGTATCAGCAATCCTGTTTTTAAAGGTTCTCGAAAGGTTTGATGATGCTTCCTTCCACCCGCGACATCTTGATTTTGGTCATCAACTTTTGTGTGTTGTAGCAAGCTACTTTATGTCTCTGAGCGCAGGCCTGATGCCCCAGAACTGAGGCAATAAAACTTTTTCTGCGACCCGTAGCACCGGTCATCAAAACCGAATCTCCTTTTGTAAGGTACTGGCATGTTGCCAGTTCACTGATCAGCGATTTGTTTATTACCCGCGAAGCATCGAAGTATTTCCTCAGGCCATCCAGGTAGCAGACAAGTTTCATGTTATCCGGAAATTATTGGAACCCCATCAGGCAGACAGGATTAGATACCCTCAAAAAGAGCTCGAAAAGAAAAGAATCACCTTGAAGAGTTTCAAAGCAATTGAATAATAACGACTTATTGAGTGACAGCGCTATGGCTAAGAATTCAAACTCCAAAAGTTCCATAACAAAAACCAGCATTACGAAAATAGAGAAACTGCCCTTGAGCTACCTGCCAGAAGCCGCTACCTATTATTAAATAGCTGAACAATGGACACCCCTGCAAAGACAAAGGGTTGCAAGCTGTTCAGGCACTATCCTGAAATTCAGAAAGCCTACGACCTGTGTTGCAAATCCACAGACTTTTTAATCAACAAAAATGTATGTTCGCATAATCTGGACTATGATCGCATTCTCAACAACTGGTATGAAGCCATTGAAAATTAACAGATTGATGAAATCCTCAACTATAAAGCAATGGTAGTTACCAACGAGCAGGACATCACAAACTACTTCATCAGGGGCGAAACAAAAGGTATAGCAGAAAGTATTAAAAACAAAATCTAAAAATCTATCTCCTCTAACCAAGGTAAAGATGGCAGGGATTTCATCCTCTTCTGGCTTAAAAATTACTGCATCTGGCACATTAAAATATTATTTGGCCAAAAGTTCTGACGAAATAAGAGGATTGGTAAAGATTATTATCTTAGCAGAGGTTGACTTGAATCTCGATTATCAGACATATGCTCTTAGAGTTAGATTGAATAGTATGGCAATCCTATGGGAAAATTTAGCTGTAAGAATAATTTGTCAACCATAAACGCATATGAAGCAGTTTTCCCAGGTATAAAACTCAAGCCAGTTTTCAAAACTGCGATACTACCGCCTGCGTATGACCAGGAGTTCTGGATTTCTAATTTTCTTTATAAACCTCAAAAGTGCTATCATTATAAAGTATGATAACTTTTTCAACTTTCTTTTCCCGAATCCCGGAATTCGATAATTCTTTTTGATCTGGTTTTACCGGTTGAATCATTGTATCATCTCTTGAAACTCCATGAGCAACTATATCGTCCATATTTCTCAAAGCAGTATTTGATACAATGGTTTTGCCTGTTATTTTGTTTTCATCAAACAAAGTGGTCTGATGCACAGGCTCCTGAGCTATTGCTTTTTTAGCCATTGGTTGTATTAAATTATCCTTTGTCTCGTTATCCCGCCACATTTCTCCTTTGCCAGATAATATCCAATCAGGATTCAAAGCCGGGTAGCGCGCAAGAACTTTCTGAACAAAATCGAGGCTTGGATTATTCCGACCCGAAAGAATATGTGATATTGTAGCTCGCTGCACCCCAATGGCATCAGCAAACTGGGAAGGGCTTACTTCCATCGCTGAAAGTAATTTTGTAATTCGGCTATTAACGCTATTCACGGATTCATATTTTAGTTTACAAATATAAAACATATTTTAATTATCCATATAAAATCATAATTTACATTCGTTAATTAATTCAATAAAAAAAAATTCTAAAAGTATAGATACTAATCACACATATATTATATTGTAAATCAATATGTTACTTAAATACTTGAATAAAGTACATGTTTCGGACACGATACACAGATTCTTTAAACCATTTAAATAATTAATTTTATTATATTACTGGTATACAGTGTTTTATAAATTTTATATCACATTATTTATAATCGTTATAATTTTTTATTTACAAATGTAATTGTTTATATTATTTAACCTACTCTTAATTAATGTTTTACATAAAATTTATTTTATTAAATGAATATAAATAATATACATGTGTGAAT
>CAYQRU010000178.1:0-6034 GCA_964419945.1 uncultured Bacteroidales bacterium
AAAGGAAGCCGCTTTGAGGTGTTTTTACCTTTTGAGAACCAGCAGGTAAACTGAATAGTGATGCTGTGTTGCAGTGATGCAGTGTTGCGGTGATGCTGTGTTGCAGTGACATGTCCACCGGAAGTACGGGATTTTGTGTTGGATGGCGGATGCCGTTCCCGAATCGCTGCGCTCTCGGGATTTCGAAGGATCAGCGAAGGTTCTTGACATAAAAAACTCTTTCCCGCACGAAAAATTCCTCTTGCTTTCCCGTTTACTTTTCGTAATTTAGCATCCGGAATTTTTCACACTTTATAATTAATAAGATAATGAGAAAAATAACAACCCTTCTGCTATGCTCCCTTTTGGGGTTGAGCGCAAGCATTGCTTATGCCGGATCGAACATCATGAAAATCCATGATGCAACTACCGCTCCTGGTGATTCCAACTGCGATGGTAGCGTAAATGTAATTGATGTACTTACTACCGTTAATTATATTCTCGGCAACAATCCCCAGCCCTTCTGTTTTGAGAACGCCGACGTAAACGGCGATGGCAGCGTAAATGCTATTGATGTTATTGGTACTGTGAATATAATCCTGGGCGGCGGCGGCTTTACCTGCGGCACTTCCACCATTACCGATAGTGACGGCAACGTTTACAATACCGTGCTCATAGGCGACCAATGCTGGATGAAAGCTAATCTGAAAACCTCCAAATACCGCAATGGTACTAATATAGCTTACCCTGGTAGCAACAACTCATCCTGGGCAAACAATACAACCGGCGCTTATGCCTGGTACAACAATGAAATTAGTTGGAAAGACAGCTACGGCGCATTATACAACTGGTATGCTGTAAACAGCGCCAACGGCCTTTGCCCCACAGGCTGGCATGTTCCAACAGATGCTGAATTCACCGCAATGACCAACCATTTAGGCGGCCAAAGCAGTGCAGGTGGTAAACTGAAAAGCACACGCACAGTTCCCGATCCTCATCCAAGATGGGCAAGCCCCAACACCGGCGCGACCAACGAAAGCAACTGGACAGGGTTTCCGGGCGGTGCCCGCGGTACTACTGGTTCTTTTGTCGATTTGAGCAGCTACGGTCTCTGGTGGTCTTCTACCCAGTACGCTGCTACTGAAGCCTGGTTCCGCGAAATGTACTATCTCAGTAGCAGTGTTGGCAGACACGCCGACGGTGCTAAGCGTTATGGTTTTTCTGTCCGTTGCCTGAAGGATTGAGTGCGCACAGAAGTTGATTAAGGGCACAAGAGCACATTTACTTGATAAAGCAGATACAGTCAGCATGCTGTTGAGCCATCACTCCTCATCCTCATTCAAAGGTATTTTTCGACCCGGATTGACAGTGCAGTTGGTTCGCAATGAAAAAGAATATAACTTTGCCGGAAATTAATGCCGGAAGTGTGAAAAATATCACAAAAAAGGCATTTAAAGTGTGATTTATGCAAATTAGCCGGAACATTATAAAACAATTGCTTGCCTGGAAACAAAATCCACAAAGCAAGCCGCTTATATTGCAGGGTGTCAGGCAGGTTGGAAAAACCTGGACACTCCGGCAATTTGGATTGGAGCATTTTGACGATGTAGCTTATTTCAATTTTGAAAAGCAAACAGGCTTGAAAGAATTTTTCGCGCAAAGCAAAGAGCCTCAGGTCTTAACAGGCAACCTTTCTCTTGTGCATGGCAAACCTATTCATCCTCAGCGTACACTGATCATTTTTGATGAAATCCAGGAATGCAATGATGCATTGAGCTCGCTGAAATATTTTAATGAGGAAGCCCCGGACTATAAAATTGCATGTGCAGGCTCATTGCTCGGAGTAGCTATGGCAAGGGGTGCATCGTTTCCTGTGGGAAAAGTGAATTTTATGACCATGTATGCACTCAGCTTTTCTGAGTTTATGGCTGCCGCCGATCCAAACTTGTTTGCTTATATGGAGAATATCAGCACCTTTGAACCTATTCCGGAGATATTCTTTGCACCATTGAAGGAAAAGCTCAAAATGTATTTCATATCCGGTGGAATGCCGGAAGCTGCAAATGCTCTGATTGAAAAGCAAAGTGTGGAGGAAACGCAGGAAGTTCTGCAAAATATTCTGAACGCATATTCATTGGATTTTTCGAAGCATGTTGAAAACAAAGACATTCAGAAGATATTTCTGATCTGGGCATCGTTACCCTCGCAGCTTTCAAAAGAAAACAGGAAATTTCTTTACCAGGCCATAAAAACCGGCGCCCGCGCACGGGAATATGAAGATGCATTGACCTGGCTGGTTAATGCTGGCCTTGTGAGTAAAGTTCATGCTTCGGCTAAACCGGCTTTGCCTTTGTCAGCCTACGACGATCTGACTTCTTTTAAGGTTTATATGCAGGATGTGGGTTTGCTGAGAAGAATGGCGCAGCTTGATCCGCTGGTTTACGGTGAGGGCAATCGGTTGTTAACCGAGTTTAAAGGAGCGCTGGCCGAGAATTTCATCTTCACTGCACTGCAAAAACAATTTGAAGGTTTACCGCGGTATTGGCGCTCAGGAAATATGGCCGAAGTAGATTTTGTCATTCAATACAAAAATCAGATAATCCCGATTGAAGTTAAATCGGATGAAAACATCAGGAGCAAGAGTCTCGCCTTTTATCGCAAGTCTTTTGATCCCGGATTAAGCATTCGCTTCTCATTGCGAAACATTCAGAAAGAAGATGGATTCTTCAATCTGCCTCTGTTTCTGGCCGATCATGCAAGCCGGTTCATTGATCGGTTTATGGAATAATTTCTTTTCCATGTAAGTTTTATTATGCCGGTTAGAAATCTGAAATATACTTCTTACTTTAACGCCTAAATTTTATAAACCAAAAATTTCCCATTATGAAACCAAAAAACTTACTTCTGCTTGCAGTTTTATGCTGCCTTCTCAGCACACAGATCTGGGCCGGAAACAACATCGTTAACAACCATGCTGATACTGTAATACCCGGCGACGCCAACTGCGACGGCAGCATCAACGTAATTGATATACTTACTACTGTTAACTACATTATCGGTAACAATCCCCAGCCCTTCTGTTTTGAGAACGCCGATGTAAACAACGATGGCAGCGTAAACGCCATTGACATCATTGGCACAGTAAACATTATTATGGGCGGTGGAGGCTTTACCTGCGGCACTTCCACCCTCACCGATGTTGACGGCAACGTTTACAACACCGTGCTCATAGGCAACCAGTGCTGGATGAAAGAAAACCTGAAAACCACCAAATACCGCAACAACACTCCCATTGAATACCCCGGCTCAAACAACAGCGCCTGGCAAAATAACACCACCGGCGCTTATGCCTGGTCCGAAAACGATATCAGTTGGAAAGATAGCTATGGCGCTTTGTACAACTGGCATGCAGTTAACAATTCCAATGGGTTGTGCCCCTCAGGCTGGCATGTACCCAGCGATGCTGAATGGACGCAATTGGTTGATTACGTGGTGGCACAAGGTTTTCCAAATCAATGGGATAATCCAAATGGCGCCGGCAATGCCCTCAAATCCTGCAGGCAGTTAAACTCACCACTGGGTGGCGATTGTAATACTACAGAACATCCCCGATGGAATTCTCATGGCATTCATCACGGGTTTGACGAGTTTGGCTTCTCAGGACTTCCGGGCGGACTCCGCTGGGACGATGGCAGTTACTATCAAGTTGTTGGCGGCGGCGGTTACTGGTGGAGTTCTACGGAGAGCAGTGCAAGCTACGCCTGGTACCGCCTCCTGATTTACTTCGATGGCAATGGCCCCAGGAGCAACACCAGTAAGGGTTTAGGCTTTTCTGTTCGTTGCCTGAGGGATGAATTGCGCACAGAAGTTGATTAAGGGCACAAGGGCGCATTGGGTTATTAAACTTAATCAACGAACTATAAACAAGATGGTGGGCTATATGGAAACTGAAAGCATGAAAGGAAACGAGCTTTGACTCCGGAATTTTGAAAATCAATAAATACCGGCAACAATAACAAATAGATTGTTTTGGGAAAAAGATTGCAGCAAGCGGCGTGATAGCAGATTTATATATTTTTGTACTTTTAGCACATATTTCGGCGGCCCGATAGTCCAGAGCTTTGAAAGCCTGGCTTCCGGCAAATATCGAAGTTTTAACCGCCCGGATTGGCATACATAATCAGGCTTCCGTTTTTAAATGCGTCAGAAATCTTAACTTTGAGATTAAACAGTTATGAATCAAGAAGAAAAACATATCGCTGAAAAGATAAAAAACAGAATCAGAGAAAAAGATTCAACTGCCGAAATTATTCTTTATGGTTCAAGAGCCAGAGGCGATTCACACGATGAATCTGACTGGGACATATTGGTTTTGCTTAGCCGGGAAAATGTAAGTTTAAAAACGGAACAGGAATTCCGTCATCACCTTTTTGATTTAGAATTAGAGATAGGGAAGCCAATTTCTGTGTATGTACATTCCAGGATTGATTGGGAAAACAGATTCTCCGTAACTCCTTTTTACAGGAATATCAGAAAAGAAGGAGTATTGCTGACATGAAAGAAGAAAAATCAGACTATATAAATTACAGGATATCAAGGGCGCATTCAACCTTTGCTGATGCTGTGATACTTGCGGAAAGCGGGTGCTGGAACTCTTGCGTTAACCGCTTATACTATTCATGTTTTTATATGGTCAATGCACTGCTTTTTAAATTTCAGATCGAAGCAAAAACGCATTCAGGAATAAGAAGCCGGTTTTTTTATGAATTTATCAAGACAGGAAAACTTACCAAAGAGCTGGGGAAGCTTTACTCCGACCTGTTTGATTGGCGTAATGAAGGCGATTATGCTGATTTTATTGAGTTCGACAAAGATTTTACAGAGCCTGTTGTTGCAAAGGTGAAAATCTTTATCGAAACATTGGAAGAGATGATCAGGGAGCACCAGGCACACTGATTTTGACAAGAGTATCTGCTACGGCGGATGCTATCGCTTTCACAAACACAAAACTTCAAGGCTAACATTCTTTGCGCCAAAAAACTCTTTCCCGCACGAAAAATTCCTCTTGCTTTCCCGTTTACTTTTCGTAATTTAGCATCCGGAATTTTTCACACTTTATAATTAATAAGATAATGAGAAAAATAACAACCCTTCTGCTATGCTCCCTTTTGGGGTTGAGCGCAAGCATTGCTTACGCCGGATCGAACACACTGGAAATCAGGAATGGAAACATCCTTTCCGGCGATGCCAACTGCGATGGTATTGTAAATATTATGGATGTGGTCACAACGGTCAACTTTATTATGGGTAATAACCCCCAGCCATTTTGTTTTGAGAATGCAGATGTAAATTCTGATGGCTATGTAAACATCATGGATGTGGTAGGTACTGTGAATATTATCCTGGGCGGCGGCTTTACCTGCGGCACATCCACCATCACCGATGTTGACGGCAACGTTTACAACACCGTGCTTATTGACAACCAATGCTGGATGAAAGAAAACCTGAAAACCACCAAATACCGCAACAACACACCCATTGAATATCCCGGCTCAAACAATATCGCCTGGCAAAACAATACCACCGGCGCTTATGCCTGGTATAATAATGATATCAGTTGGAAAGACAGTTACGGCGCCTTGTACAACTGGCATGCAGTAAACAATGCCAACGGCCTTTGCCCCACAGGCTGGCATGTGCCAACGGATGCTGAATTTACCGCAATGACCAACCACCTGGGGGGCACAGGTGTTGCTGGTGGCAAGATGAAAAGCACACGCACAGTACCCGATCCGCATCCCCGCTGGGAAAGCCCCAACACAGGCGCAACCAACGAAAGCAACTGGTCAGGGCTTCCGGGCGGCATCCGCTTTACCGATGGTTCGTTCTACGATATGAGCATCTTCGGTAACTGGTGGTCTTCTACCGAGGACGATGCTACCGATGCCTGGTACCGCTACCTGAATGATAACGGTAGCGGTGTAGACAGAGACTACGACGCTAAGGGTTTGGGGTTTTCTGCTCGTTGCGTGAGGGATTAATTTATTTGATTATT
>CAYQRU010000179.1:0-5897 GCA_964419945.1 uncultured Bacteroidales bacterium
CCAACCCTGAAAGTTCCCCTCTTTCACCTGAACAGGTCGAACGGTTTGATTCCCTTTCTTATTTTGATATCAACCCTGAGTTCAGGATCATGGCACGTTTGGATAAAAGCACTGATCAGAAATCTGTATCAATCATTATGTCAGACAATTCAAGGCGTGATTTCATCAGGTATGGCAGCGTTACATTTAGCATTCATTCAAAGGAATACAAACTTGATGTTTTTGTGAACAACAACCTTCCTGAGTTCAGGGATAGTGGCCAGCTTTTTATTCCATTTAAAGACGGCACATCAGGTACATCAACAAGCGCTTACGGACGTTATATAACGCTTTATGCTCCGGTAGAAGGTAATAAGGTAGAAATTGATTTTAACAAAGCCTATAACCTGTTTAGCGATTATAACGATCGGGTTGTCACTATTGTATCACCCCCTGACAACATCCTTCCCTTGAACATGTCAGTAGGGCAACGTAAGTTTGAGGATCGGCTTTAATTTATTGTTTATCAATGCTTTATCGAACGATTATTTTACTAATACCGGATGATTTATCTGTTACTTTTTTGTTTTGAACCATAGAATATTTCTTATCCTGAGCGACCAGGTGTTTGGAATTCCTACTCAACGATGGGGGTAAAAATGAATGTTTACTTTTGCCGGAATAATTTTCTGCAGCACTAATTTTACCTACTCTGCTATAGTAACATTTGTTTCACTTATGAATATCAAATTTTTAACTTTACTGGTTGCACTGTTCACCAACCTGTTCTTTTCCTGCTCTGTCACCGATGAGCGTCTTAAACAAAAAGCGCAAAAAATCCACTCCTCAGTACTAACTCTTGACAGCCATACAGATACACCTTTGCAATTGGGTCGTAAAGGTTTTAACATCAGTCAGCGCAACGATCCAAATAACCGGGGCGGGAAGATTGATTTGCCGAGGATGAAGGAAGGAAGCCTCGATGCAGTATTTTTTGCTGTTTTTATAGGACAGGGGCAACGTCATGAGGAAGCTTTTATCAAGGCTCAACAGCAAGCTGATGAGATTTTCAGATCGGTTCACACCATGATTGACGGGAACCCTGATTACGCTGGACTTGCCCTTACACCCGATGATGCATACAGACTCAAAAAGGAGGGGAAAAAGGCCATTTATTTAGGTCTTGAAAATGGTTATCCGATTGGGAAAGACATCTCTCTGGTTCAAAAATACTATAAGCAGGGCGCTCGTTATATCACCCTTTGCCATACAAGTAACAACGATATCTGCGACTCATCAACCGATAAGGAAGGAGCAGAACATGGTGGTATTTCTGATTTCGGTAAGGAGATAGTAAAAGAAATGAACAGGATTGGGATGATGGTAGATGTGAGTCATATTTCTGACCAGTCGTTCTATGATGTGCTCAACACCAGCAAGTTACCGGTTATTGCATCTCACTCCAATGCACGTACCATTTGCGATAATCCCCGTAACCTGACCGATGAAATGCTTCTGGCGCTGAAAAACAACGGTGGAGTTGTGCAACTTTGTCTTTTAAGTGCATATGTCAAAGATATGCCTGTGAATCCAGAAAGGGATAGTGCACGTATCGCACTGCGTAAGAAATATAACAACTTTGAAGGTTTAAGCGATGAGGTGATGGAACAGGCCAGGGAAGAATGGTTTGCTGTGAACAGATTGTTCCCCGAAAACCTTGCCAGAGTTTCAGACCTGGTTGATCACCTTGATCATATTGTTAAACTCATCGGTATTGATCATGTTGGTATTGGCAGCGATTTTGACGGGGGTGGGGGTTTGGAAGACTGTTTTGATGTAAGCCAGATAGGGAACATCACCCTTGAGCTGGTGCGTCGGGGCTATTCGAAAAAAGATATCGAAAAGATCTGGTCAGGGAATTTTATGCGCGTGTTCCGGGCTGTGCATCTGGCTGCGGAAGCCTGAATATGGCTCTGCCAAAATCGTTTATTATCAGCGCACCCTTGCAAAACAGGCAATTCAACATAACGGATGCTGCTTTTCATTAGCAGTTCTTGTTTTCATATTCATAACCATTCTTCCGGATTGGCCATCCGGCGATATAAACGAATGACCGGTGTGAGTGGAATCTGGAATAATCACTCCACAGAAAAGCTTTCAAGTTAGCAGTAAGTTGTTTATCACGTACTTTCTGGATTTGTCGAATCGCCGTCAGAATTTATCTGTTTTATGGCAAATTACCATATAATAATTTTTGAGGCCGCTTAAAAGAGATATTTTTAATGATGCTGCTGGATTAGTTTGTAGCGAAAATATTGAAATATAAAATCAGCTTGTTGAGTTCTTCATCAAAACAAGCTGATTATGGTATGTTTAGTAGCAATCCGAAAGTTGGATATGCCAATGTACGCCTGAACAGATTCACAGGGAAAGTCGAAGATCTGTTGATGTTTTATATTTCCCAGGTGTCGCCGCTGTTCAGTAAATCGTCCATATTTTTGATGGGCGAAGTAGCTTTGGCATAATTATTTTGTTCGACCACCAGATCGTCGTAAGTTGCAAAAACAGCCGAACGAATTACCCCCATTGCAACCGGGAACAATGGCGGTTTCATTTTGGCTAACATCAGGTGTAAGCCTGGATCTTTTTCATATTGGTCATGAACCAGAAGATCATTTTCAGTGATACCGTTTTCACTGAGTTTTACTACCTCGAGTCTGATGCCGTTTAGCCTAATGCCTTTGTCGCGGTTCTTTCCAAAAATCATGGGTTCACCATTTTTCAGGAATATCTGTGAATCATCGCGAATATCTTTGGCGGCAACCTGTTCGTGAGCACCATCATTAAAAATCACACAATTCTGCAGGATTTCAATAATGGAAGTTCCATCATGGCGGGCGGCCTCAAACATTACATCGGTCATCAACTTCAGGTTGTTGTCAACAGCGCGGGCAAAGAAAGTTCCCTGGGCACCAAGCACCAGCTCACCGGGATTGAAAGGATGCTCAATAGTTCCGTATGGCGAGGTTTTGGTTTTCGTACCAATGGGAGTTGTTGGTGAATATTGCCCTTTGGTCAACCCATAGATTTCATTGTTGAACAGCAACACATTGATGTCAATGTTACGGCGTATTGTATGTATGAAATGATTCCCGCCAATAGCCATTGAATCGCCATCTCCGGTGGCTACCCAAACACTGAGGTGAGGATTGGCTATTTTTATTCCGGAGGCAATGGGCAAAGCCCTTCCATGGATGCCATGAAACCCGTAAGTATTTACATAATAAGGGAACCTGCTGGAGCACCCGATACCGGAAACAAACATGAAGTTTTCCTTACGGTAACCGATTTTGGGAAACACATTCGCCACTGCGGCAAGTATGGCATGGGCACCACAGCCAGGACACCATTTTACCATCTGGTCACTGACAAAGTCATCTTTGGTCAAAGGAACATCTGATCTTTTTACGGTTGGATTATCTATTATCATTTTTCCTCCAGAATTTGAGTGAATTTTTCTTTAAGTTCATGAACCATAAATGGCAGGCATTGTACTTTGTTAAACTGCTTGTAAATAAATTGTGGATGCTGCATTCTAAGATACCCGGCAAACTGACCCATATTCTGTTCACAAACAATGATTTTGTTAAAATTTTTGAATACATCAGCAGTATTTCGGGGAAGGGGCATAATATAATGGAAATGAGAGTGGCTGATTTTTACTCCGGTTTCCCGCATTTCCTGCACTGATGTCAATATTGAACCTTCAGTACTTCCCCAGCTAACCACAAGCAAATCTCCCTCAGAATCTCCGGTAACCGATAAATTGGGGATGAAATCGGCAACCTTGTCAACTTTTTGCTGTCTGAGCCTGACCATTAGTTCATGGTTTAGAGGATCAGTAGTTACATTGCCATGAATATTTTCTTTTTCAAGACCTCCGATCCGGTGGCGTAATCCTTCAGTTCCGGGTATTGCCCATTTGCGTGCAAGGGTAACAGCATCGCGCTGGTAAGGCTTGTATGGTGTATTAGGTTCTGCAATAGGTGGATTGATCGCCGGTAAATCAGCCATCCTTGGAATCCGGAACAGTTGTGATCCATTGCCTAGGTTGCCATCAGTAAGAAGTACCACAGGAGTCATATGCTCCATTGCAAGTTTTGCTGCCACAAAAGCATAGTCAAAGCAATTAGCCGGACTTGAAGCGGCAATTACAATCATGGGGCACTCACCATTACGACCATAAAGCACCTGTAATAAATCAGATTGCTCTGATTTGGTTGGCAGGCCTGTGGAAGGGCCTCCGCGCTGCACATCAACTACTACCAGCGGTAGTTCTGCCATCACTGCGAGTCCCATTGCTTCACTCTTTAGCGACAAACCTGGTCCTGAAGTAGTCGTAACTGCAAGTGAACCTGCATATGAAGCTCCAATCGCAGAACAAATTCCTGCAATTTCATCTTCGGCCTGGAAAACTCTTGCTCCCAAATATTTGTGTTTTGCAAGATCCATTAATATCTCAGTAGCCGGAGTGATTGGGTATGATCCCAAAAACAAGGGTCGGCCTGAGCGTTCAGATGCAGCCAGAAAACCCCATGAAGTAGCCACGTTTCCGGTAATGTTGCGGTAACGTCCCTTGGGCATTATGGCAGCTGGTACATCAATTTTTGCTTCAACTACTTCTATGGTTTCGGCATAGTTATAACCTGCCTGCAGAACTCTTTTATTAGCTTCTATGATTTCCGGTTTCGATTTAAATTTCTTCTCCAGGAATGAATATGTGCTATCGAAGCTCATATTGAAAATATAATACATCATTCCGAGCGCGAACATGTTGCGGCTTTTGTCTGCAACCTTGGCACCAAGACCAAGATCAGCCATACTGTCCTTTGTAAGCGTTGAGATAGGTGCCTGCACCACGTGATAAGAATTCAGGCTGCCATCTTCCAAAGGATTGGTTTTGTATCCCGCTTTTTCAATTGCTTTTTCTTCAAAAGCATCTTTGTTAACAATAATGGTGGCACCCTTTTTCGCCCATTTCAGGTTTGATCGCAAAGAGGCAGGATTCATGGCTACGATCACATCACACAAATCGCCGGTTGTGTGAATCTTTTTATGTCCGATATGAACCTGAAAACCAGAAACGCCCGCAATGGTATTGTGCGGAGCACGAATTTCAGCCGGATAATCAGGGAATGTGGCCAGATCTTTTCCTGCAATAGCGGCGGCCTCAGAAAAAAGGGTGCCTGTCAGTTGCATACCATCGCCTGAGTCTCCGGCAAATTTTATTACTACATCATCCATCCGGATCATGTTTTTAACCTTTGTTTTGCTCATAATGAACGGCTTGATTAGTTTTGCGCAAAAGTACTGGTTTTATCTTTTCAGGGAAAAGACAAACATAGAATTTTTATTCCATCTGGTAATTTTTACGTAAACAATCCTGATCACATCAGGCAATGCCAAGTTTATGAGAGTTCAAACGATTAAAATCCCGTATTGATTTTCAATGAAATAATCAGGGTTATGCTATTTAATGTCATACTTCCTATTACATAAATTGCTCAAAATAAAAGTTTTAATCCTTTTATCCCAAGTTGTAATTTATAACGGTTCTAAAATACGAAAACCCGTCCGGCCATAATAATTAATCCTATATTTGCAATCGAATTCCTTTTTTTAAAACACTAAAAAATATGAGCTATGGCCTACGTAATTAATGATGACTGCACAGCTTGTGGAACCTGTATTGACGAATGCCCCGTTGATGCTATTTCTGAAGGTGACATCTATGTAATTGACCCCGATATTTGCACCGACTGTGGCGCTTGTGCCGATGTTTGCCCGGTGGAAGCCATCCACCCGGAATAGCGTTCCCGGTTAAAGACCAAAACATAACAGCCCATCGAAGCCGGTGG
>CAYQRU010000180.1:0-5854 GCA_964419945.1 uncultured Bacteroidales bacterium
CAGAAACGGTGAGCCTTTTGCGCCCCTTTGCTCTGCGGGAAGCAAGTACTCGTCTGCCATTGGCGGTTGACATCCTTTTCCTGAATCCATGCTTGTTTCTTCTTTTCCTGTTGGATGGTTGAAATGTACGTTTCATGACTGTTTTGTTTTTTGAGGGTGCAAAAGTAGTTGATTTTTCGATATCTCCAAACCTTCAACCAAAAAAAACCTGCAAAATGCATATTGCCTTTTTTTTTACCGGTAAAGGAGTGTTTGCTGTGGCCGCCACGCTGCTAGCAAAAATTTCGCTACATATTGTGAAAAAAGTTTAATATCAGATAAATACGAGGTCCTGGACACTGCAATGCTGGATTCGAAGACCCGTTTATTTTATTGGAACATTTTTCAAAGTTTCCATTAGGAAATCATAGAATTTCCCAACAGAAGGGATGTTCACCTTTTCATCCGGGGAGTGGGGGAACCGAATGGTTGGTCCAAATGAAATCATATCCCAGTGGGGATAAGCGGCACCTAGTATACCACATTCCAGCCCGGCATGAATGGCCTTGATTTCAGGGATTTTACCATACTTTTTATGGTATACATCCTGCATCAGCTTCAGGATAGTAGAGCCGGGATTAGGTTTCCAGCCGGGATATTCTCCTTCAAAATTTACTTCAGCACCTGCAAGCTCAAAAATACTACCCATCATGTTTACAAGGTCGTATTTTGCCGTGTCTACCGAGCTACGCAGCAGGCAGGTTATTTTGATTGCGCCGTTCGCCGAATTGATGATAGAAAGGTTGGTGGAGGTTTCAACCAGACCGGGCATAGCATCGCTCATTCTGATGACTCCGTTGGGGCAACCGTAGGCAGCCCTGATCATCCGGTTCTGCGTATCAATATCCATCACAAATGACGGTGTTGATGTTGCTTCGGCAGTGATAGCGAGGTCTGGTTCAGTAACGGAAAGTTCCGCTTTTATGGTCGCCGCTGTCTTACTTAAACACTGCAGGAATTTTTCTTCTTCGTCAGCAGGTATCACCACGATAGAATGGGCTTCGCGGGGTATGGCATTTCGCATGTTGCCGGCATCAATGGAAGATAAGATCATACCATGTTCTTTAATTCCATGATGTAGCAGGCGTATCATGATCTTACATGAATTCCCGCGGCCCAAAGGAATATCAAGTCCGGAATGACCACCCTTTAATCCTGTAATATTGAGCCTGTATGCTTTCATGTTCTTAGGCACATTTTCCTCCAGATAAGTGAATTTGAAATTCCCGTTAATTCCTCCGGCGCAACCGATATATAATTCACCTTCGTCTTCGCTGTCCATATTGATGAGGATATCGCCTTTCAGCACATCGGGCTGAAGGTTGAATGCACCGGTCATTCCACTTTCCTCATCAATGGTAAAGAGTGCTTCAACCGGACCGTGCACCAGCGATTTATCTTCCAGCACAGCCATGGCTGCAGCAACACCCATTCCGTTATCCGATCCGAGTGTGGTGCCGTTGGCTTTTACCCAATCCCCGTCGATTATGGTTTCGATTGGATCGCTTTCGAAATCATGGACTTTATTGCTATTTTTCTGCGGAACCATATCAAGATGACCCTGCAATACAACGCCCATGCGATTTTCCATACCGGGAGTCGCCGGTTTGCGAATAATGACATTGCCTGTTTCGTCAACGATGGTTTCCAGCCCAAGGTTCTCGCCGAACTCTTTCATGAATTGGATGATCTTTTGTTCTTTTTTTGACGGACGGGGAATCCGGGTCAGGCTGTGGAAATGTTTCCAGAGGATTTTGGGTTCAAGGTCTGAAATTGAATTTTTCATATTATGCAAATTTAATTAAAATTGATAGTATTAAATTGTATTTCTGTTTTTTGTGACTGATTTAGGAAGGTTACCGTTTGCTGACAGAGTAATTTTACCCTCCGGAAATATCCTCCAATCAGGTTGTTTTATCCGTTAAAACGGATTTAGAAAAGATTTGTTATTCATCAGTTTAAGTATTTCAACGTGCATTTTCGGCATCAATTAATTCCCGGAAGGTGATATAACGCTGTTCATACAGTGAAGTCAGAAACTTGGTAACCCTCTCATGTACAGGATGGATTTTTCCGCCCAGTTTTTCCGCGAGTTTATCGCAAAGCTGACTTACATTATTTTTTCCGTCAATTTCCAGCCAGGTGGCACTGCCCAGGTCATCGAAATTGATTTTGAAATGAGAGGATTTATTCTTTGGTATCAAAAAATTGCTCAGCTTTTTATTTGAAAACTTCGGTACCAGCAGTGTTACTTTTCCATCATCACCGGTTTCATAATTTTGAGTGCGAACCGGTGTCAGTTCGAGATAATTGGCACCTTTTAGGATGCGGCGTCGTTGAAAAATAGTAAGGCCCACAGTACAATGAAATATTTTTTGATTATGATAAGATATATTCGTTTTTGAAAATGATTGTAAACGACAGAATGAGTTTTTCACCCTTTTTGACAAGGACAATATCCACTTCTGAGGATGATGACAAACTTAAAGTCCGTAGCACAAGGCATTGATGCTTTATATGAGAATGCTGATTTCATAAAAATTCTTTCAACTCCAACAGAAGCCTTGCTCCTGGTCTTCCTTCTTTAAAATCAGTATTTCATTACCTGCATTAATGCCCGCCAGCCGATGGGGGTGCCGGTTCATCGGGTTTTCCTGCGTTGCGTAATGGAATGTAAATAAGCGCTATAGCGACAAGTACAAGAATGCCCATGCTGATACTGAACGGTGGGTTCCTGAAAAACGCAAACAATTCCATATCGGCAAATGCAAAACCTGCAAAGAGCAATCCTATCAATGCCTCGCCGGCAATAAATCCGGCCGCCAGAAGCACACCTACATTTTCAATTCTTACGTTTTGTGCTTCATTCATCTTGCGCGATTTGGCAAACATGTCGAGGATTCCCTTGATTAGGCCGCCGGTGAAAATGGCGAAAACTGTTCCGAAAGGAAGATACATTCCAACGCTGATAAGCATTGGACTACCGGCATGAATAAGGATAAACGCAAATCCCATCAGCATTCCAACGATGATCAATGGCCAGGTCATATCTCCGCCTACAATTCCGCGAGAGAGCATAGCCATCAGGCTAGCTTGCGGAGCGGGCAGTTCCTTGCTGCCAAAACCACCTTCATAACCTTCGCGAAGGCCGGTTGCCACATCACCTTCATGCAAAATGAACAACGGAATAAAAAGTACTGCGGCAGCTATCACTACACCAATCACATCTCCGATCTGCATTTTCCAGGGAGTACCACCAAGAATATGGCCGACTTTGAGATCCTGCAACATTTCACCGGCAACAGCAGCCGACACGCAGACAATGGCAGCAACACCCAATACGGCTGCAATACCTTCATGTCCTTTGGCACCCAAAGCAACCAGAATGATGGCTGTCACAACCAGCGCAGTGAGTGTAAGCCCACTGATGGGATTATTGCTCGAACCCATGATGCCAACCAGGTAGCCTGATACGGCTGCGAAGAAAAATGCAAGGATGATCATAACAGTGGCAGCCACGAAAGCAATCAGAATGGAAGTCTTAAAGATCAGGAATGTAATGAGAAAGGTAGCAATAGCGACTATTCCGATTCCAATCATGATCCAGGAGAAACTGATGTCTTTTTCGGTGCGTTCGATGCTGGAGCCGGAACCGGCAGCTGCTTTCCTGACATCGCTGATAGAACGGGAAATTCCTGCGAATAAGCTCTTGCGCATACGGTATAATGTGTACGACGCACCAACTAACATACCGCCAATGGCAATAGGTCTGACGATCCTTCCCCAAACATTGTTTGCCAGATTCATCCAGGCTTCAATGGTGGCAGCCTGCAATGAGAGATCTGGTTTTTCAGCCATGATAGAAGCAATCAGCCCCTGCACATCGAATCCGCCTGAAAGGAAATAAAGAATAATGGGTGTGAGTAAACCCCAGGCAATCAGCCCACCGCCAAAAGCAAGTGATGCCAGTTTTGGTCCGATGATATAACCGACTCCCATATATGCCGGGCTGATCTTGGGTGAATTGAACAGCAATCCGCCTTCGCCAACAAATTGACTTCCAGGGATGGTCTTCCTGATAAATGTGAAAAACCTGCTCCACGTTGTGGCAAATAATTTAAGTTCGCCCAATGCCTTAATAACAGCGCCTCCGATCATTGCGAGGAATAAAAATTTGCTTCCTCCGGTACCATGCTGGGCAGCTTTATGGATTTCTGCAGCAGCTACTGATTCCGGGTAAGGGAGTTCGACATCTTCAACCATAATTCGGCGAAGCAAGGCTACGAACATAATCCCGAGAATACCACCAACAGCCATGATGAGGGCTGATATCACATAATTACCGGGCGTATAAAAATCACTCCAGATTCCGGCAATAAAAAATGCAGGTAGGGTAAAAATTGCTCCTGCAGCAACCGATTCGCCAATCGAACCGACGGTACGGGCAAAATTTTCTTCCAGGATAGTGCCTTTGAATGCCCGCAGTATAGCCATTCCGATAACTGCCGCCGGATATGTTGCAGCAATGGTCATCCCGGCTTTAAGTCCCAGATAGGCATTGGCGGCACCAAGCACCACACACATGATCAGTCCAATGACCAGCGCGCGCAGAGTAAATTCAGCCATATTTGTTTCTGACGAAACAAAAGGAACAAACTTCTTTGGTTGTGTCATGATTCAATTTTTTTATGAATATTATTACGATGAAAATTTTCTGAAGCGCTAAGTAAAGAAATTTTTTGAAACAGTCGCTATTTGTGCGTGGGTATATTCTAATTATTGTGAATATTATATTGATATGCAATGCTTTATAAAAATAGTAATAGTGTGAAACTATAATCTGCCCGGAAATTTTTACTGGTAAAGATAAATAAGCAACTTGTTCTTAAAAAAATCTTCTTCAAAATACTGCCTGATCCTTATAATCTGATGGTTGAGTTTTAGTTGCTGCAATTCATCATAAACATCGCCTCCTTTCAGGTAAATGATCCCGGGTGTCGGTTCAAATTTCTTTGGTGTTGAAATATTCTTCCATGTCCATTTCACCATATCATCCAAAGGAGCTACAGCACGGCTCACAACAAAATCGAACCGGAGGTTAACTTTTTCAAGTCGGTTGGCCTCGGTACTCACATTTGCCAGACCCAGTCTTCCGGCGATATCTTCCACAGCCCTGATTTTTTTGCCGGTCGCATCAACCAGATGAAAATGTACTTCAGGGAAATATACAGCCAGTGGTATTCCCGGGAATCCTCCACCGGTTCCGGCATCCATGATACAACTTCCTTCAGGAAACCGGAAAGCTTTTGCGATTGCCAGCACATGCAAAACGTGACGCTCATAAAAAAAAGGAAAATCTTTCCGTGAAATCAGGTTGATTTTTTCATTCCATACCTGATACAACGAGTAAAGCATTTCAAACTTTTCTGATTGTTCCGGTACAAGATGAGGAAAATATTTTCTGATCAGATCCATATGCAGGGTATCGAATGATGAACCATTGCAAAAGTAATAAAGTGCCGGTATTTTAAAAGAAAACCTGCAAATAATACATTTTGGCTGTTTTTATTGTAATTTTATGCCCTGAAAGCATAATTTAAAAATTCCTGTTATGCAAAACAATTATCTGTGTCCAAGTTGCAAAGGCTACCTGAATGTGGGTGAGCATGTTGTATTTTCTATTACAACAGCAAAGAATAAGAAAGGGATATTGCTGTTGAGTGCCACACTGGGCGATTATTCAGTATTATGCCATCCCGATCTGGTTTTGGATGAAGGAGAAAAGATCAGTTTCTTTTGCCCTATTTGTCATGCC
>CAYQRU010000181.1:0-3899 GCA_964419945.1 uncultured Bacteroidales bacterium
ATTCACCGGAGATGGGTTTTTCGATTATTTTGTGGAGGGTTGGCATTTTGTGTTTGTAATTTGTGTGTTTGTTTGTTGGGTAAATACTTGATTGTTTTTTTGTTAGCATTTATTAAAAGTGTTCATTTTCGGTTTTGTTCACTCAGGATAAGTTCTTTTAAATGAATGTAAACGGTGCCTGATATTGCGAACAATTGCTGAACAATCAACGAACAATACGAACAATCAGCGAACAATTATTTAAAGCAAATATTTTGCGCCTCTACCCTTTGCACCCGACGATTTCAGAATTCCTTTTTCAACCAGGTCTGCCAGTTCCTGCGACGAAAGTGTCTGCCTGGTGTTATTAATCTCCTGATAAATTGAATTGGTGATTTCACCTTTATCTTTCACATACAGCACAGCTTTTATTTGACGTTCGTTTAATCCAAGTGCCTGCAAATCTCTAACATTCAGTTTGTTTAAATTAAACTCAACCCAAAAACCAGAACTTTTGAAATAAAACAAAGGAGCCGGAAGCCCATGATACATGCATTGCTCCGTCATTTTTGAAATACCCCGCCCCCATGCCTCAATAAAACCGCTGCGAAAAAGTGCATTGGCAATATCGGGATTGTAAGGTTTGGAAGCATGCTTTTCGAGGAGTGTTTCAATTGTCCAGTTTTCAGGAAGTTGGCCTTCATTCCAAATCATTAATTTGTCTTTGTAAACACTGATTTGAATAGGAACTCCTCCTGAATAGTCTTTATGGGCAATTGCATTTAATAAAGCCTCTCTTACGGCATCTATTGGGTATTCCGGTGTTTCCACCCGTGTTAATCCTTCATAGCTTATGATTGCTTTGATGTATTTCGTAAATAATATATCTGTTGTCTTTTCGATTTGCTCAAAAATATTTCCGTGTATTTCGTCCTGAAATCTCAAATCGCTGTCTGTTTCAAAATATCCGATTTTGATGTATGCCCCTGTAATAAATGTTTCCGGATTAGGATGAAATAATAGTATTGCTGCTCGTTTCAGGTATTTGTCTTCTTTGAGTTGGAGATTCTCAATCAGGTTTTCATTGCTGTCAGCCAAAGTATTCTGGTCAATTCTTTGGCTTCTGATAGCTCGTTTGCGAAAGAACTCAAACGTTTCTTGTTTTAGATCTTTTATCGAAACTTTTGGTATTGGGACGCCATCCCATCGTTTGCCTTTTTTTTGCAACAGAAATTTATCTAATGCAGCGCCTTTCAGTTCTTGTTTTGTGCTTCCGCTCCGGTAGTGGTATTGTCCTTTGTAGTTCACCGCGTTTGGATAAGGTTCGATGATAATTTCAAGATAAACGCCTCGTTTGGTTTTGTGCAAATTCACGTCAACCAATATTCCCAGGGTATCTCGAACCTTATTGGGGATTTCTTCTAACAGCTTTTTTGCATCCTTCAGGTCAACTATATTCCCTGTATCGTCTTTTCCGATGAAAATGGTTCCGCCATTTGCATTTGCAAATCCACAAATCCATTTTAGGTATTCATCGCGCCAGGCGCTTTTAAATTCAATGTTTTGAGATTCTGATGTCAAAATTGCCAGTTAATTATTTGATGTTGCAAATTTACTCTTTTGTCTGAATAGTGGTGTCAATGCGTGTATCCCTTTATCTGTAATCACTTATCACATTTGAAAAATCATTTTCCCTTCATTTGTCAAATTTGTGGTGCGGATGATATTTATTGAATCGCCTTCTTCGCCCCATTCACCGGAGATGGGTTTTTCGATTATTTTGTTAATAGCTATCATGTCAATTTCTGTAATTCCGTTAAGATGAAGTTTTCCAATTGCTTTTTGCTTGGCAATTCAACCAAGTATTTCGACACAAAGAGCTTTTCATCCATACCGCTCAGGGCGTATTCCACGAGTTTTTTTCCTTTTTCGGTGCAAAGGAGGATTCCAACCGGAGGATTGTCGTTGGCTTGCATCACATCTTCTCTGTAATACGCCACGTAAGTATTAAGCTGCGATAAATGGTCGTGTCTGTAAATATCCAACTTCAACTCAATCAATACATGGCATTTAAGGATGCGGTGATAGAAAACCAGATCAACAAAATAATATTCATCATCAATCAGGATGCGTTTTTGCCTGGCTTCAAAACAAAAGCCATGTCCCAACTCGAGCAGGAACTCCTGAAGGTGGTTCAACAAAGCCGCTTCGAGGTCTTTTTCTTCTACAATATCTCTGGTATTCAACCCCAAAAATTCAAACGCATATACCGACTTTATGGCTTCAGCAGGTTGTGCAGGTTCAGAGTTTTCCAGTGTCAGTTTTGAGAGCAATTCAGGTTTACGACTGAAACCGCTGCGTTCAAAACACAAACTTCCGATTTGTCTTTTCAGTTCCCTTACGCTCCAATTGCCTTTGATGCACTCAATTTCATAAAAGGTTCGTTTTAAGAAATCGTCAACCGGAAGCAACTGAACAAGGTGGGTAAAAGATAATCTGCTAATCAGGATGTGTGGGGGAACGCCTTGACGGATTTCTGGATTTGGTTCTTTTGCATCATGAATTATTAACGCGCTTTCTTTGCCCGGTTCTATCAGATTGAATTTGGCAATCACTGATTGCCAAATTGTAAGTCCTTCATTATCTGTATTTTGTAATTTGGCAATCACTGATTGCCAAATCTGCGGGTAGGTTTGGTAAAATTGGCGGTAAAGCCTGAGATTACGAAATGAAAGACTTGGTTCCGATAATTCATTAGCAAGGTTCTCGAGTAGTTTTTGACCATATTGCGCCCGATCTTCACCATTTTGCTCGTAATGTACGATGTAGCCACCGATAAGACAATTTCGCAGCGTTAAGGCCACGTTTACCGCTTTTCCGGCTTCCTGCCTGAAAATCTGATGGGTCTTTTCAATGGTTTCACGTAGTTGATTAAATCTCATTGCAACATTGTTTTAAGTTTCTCCAACAACTCCATCCTCTCCCGGTCAATCTCAGCTATTTCGTAAATCAGTGTTTCGGGTCGGGCATAAGCTACTTCTTCGTATTCCACTTGTTTGTAGCGGTTTATGCTCAAATCCCAGTCGTTGGCTTTGATTTCTTCAAAAGGCACCAGGAAGCTTTTGTCGGTGCGTTTGCGGTTGGTTTCGGCTGGGCATGGTACTATTCCGTGACTGCAAGGTTTCCCGGGTTCTTTATGGGCGATGCCTTTTAATTTCCCGCCATAAGTGTCTGGTTTTTAGTTAATGAATGGGTTTAAAGAACTTTCCGGTAATTATGAGGGGAAAATAATCACAGAGATTTATCATATTTACTGTCTGCAATGTGGTTTATGCAATTTTGAAATCTCCGTCTAATAGTTCTACATTGAAATTCACTTTTGCTTTTAATGCCTGAAAAACTCGTAAGATTGTAGCAATCGTTACATTTTTGGCATTTTTCTCAATTCTTGAAATTTGAGATTTTTGAACACCAATCAGTTCACCCAGTTGAGATTGGGTTAAGTTTCTTTCCTTTCGCGCTTGTTTTATCATTTCTCCTAATAAATCAAGCCTGAGTTCATATTCGTACTTGTCTCGCTTTTCGGTACCAATTTTTCCTAAATATTTGTCTTTAGCCTCTTCTAAGGTATAGATTCTCAATTTTACATTTTCCATGCTTGCTATATTTTAGATTTTTGCTCAAAATACTGTTTCATAATCGCTTTTGCTTTTTCAATCTCGGCTTTTGGGATTTTATCCGTCTTCTTTATAATCCCATGTGTTGCAATTACCAGCGTGTCTTTTTTGTCGGTTTTATCCCAAAATGACAAGAAGCGATAGTATGTCTTTTTGTAATTGGTCCTGAATTCCCAAATCAATTCGTCAAGCTTCTTAAATAGCTCAGGGTCATTCACATATTTTGCTTTATCAATGTTGTAG
>CAYQRU010000181.1:3909-5746 GCA_964419945.1 uncultured Bacteroidales bacterium
CTTTTGATTTTTCATCAATCGAGTCAAGCAAGTCCCAGACCTCTCCAAGTAAAATGACATTGAATTTTTGTTTCATCAATTATCTGTTTATCGTTGCAAAGTTAAGAACAAAGTTGTAATAAGTGGAAACTTTCAATGATTTAGTGGATACCCCCTATGACTGTTAGCTGAAAAATGAGGAGACCAGTTCCGCCTCTGGCGAAAATCTCCTTTTCGCTATTCCAGCATCCTTTTCAAACTCTCCAACAACTCCATCCTCTCCCGGTCAATCTCAGCTATTTCGTAAATCAGTGTTTCGGGTCGGGCATAAGCTACTTCTTCGTATTCCACTTGTTTGTAGCGGTTTATGCTCAAATCCCAGTCGTTGGCTTTGATTTCTTCAAAAGGCACCAGGAAGCTTTTGTCGGTGCGTTTGCGGTTGGTTTCGGCTGAGAGGTTGTGGTAGCGCTGCAGAATGTCGGGAATGTCGTTGTCTTTTATTTCCTGGCGTTTGTCGTCGAGGCTGAAGCCGTCGGCCTGCATGTCGTAAAACCACACTTTACCGGTTCCGCCGCTGCTGGTTTTGGTGAATACCAGCACGGCGGTGCTCACTCCTGCATAGGGTTTGAAAACCCCGCCCGGCATGGAAATAACAGCGTGGAGTTTCTGTTTTTCAACAATTTCGCGGCGGATGGCTTTGTGGGCGGTACTGCTTCCAAACTGCACGCCCTGCGGCACGATCACGGCGGCGCGGCCTCCGATTTTCAACATGCGAAGGATCAGTCCGAGGAAAAGCAGTTCGGTTTTGCGTGTTTTCACCATTTTCAGGATGGAGCTTTCCACGGCGTCGTAGTCGAGGCTGCCGGTAAAGGGCGGATTGGCCATGATGAGGCTGAAACGTTCGCGCATGTTGCCGTTGCTTTCGCTCAGGGAGTCTTTTAGCAGAAGTTGTGGGTTTTGGATGCCGTGAAGTTGCAGGTTCATGGCACCAATACGTATCATTGTGCTGTCGAACTCGATGCCGGTAAACATATGGTTGTTATAGTGTTCGCGGAAGTTTTTGTCGTGAAACCATTCTGGATGATTGCGATGGATGTATTCAGCCACTGATACCAACATACCGGCGGTTCCCATGGCGGGATCGCACATAAAATCATCTTGTCTGGGTTGCAACATATCTGCCATCATAGCAATGATGTGGCGAGGAGTACGAAACTGTCCATTATCTCCGGCGGAGGCTATTTTGCTAAGCATGTATTCATAGAGGTCGCCCTTGGTGTCGCGGTCTTCCATTTTTATTTCGTCCATCATCTGCACCACCTGGTCGAGCAGGCGGGGCGTGCCGATCATAAAGGTAGCGCCTTTCATAAAGCCGGCAAATACTCCGCCTTGATGGCCGATGGTTTTCATGTGATCGAACACCGTCATGCTTTCGATGGACGGGCGCGAGAAAAGGTTGAACATGCTTTCGGGGTCGAGGTTTTTGAACCTGTTCCATCGAAAAGGATAAAACTTTTCTATAAAGATAGGTTCTTTGATGGGCGATTTGGTGATGCTGGCCTGTTTCTCTTTCAGCAGTTGCATCTCGTCGAGGCGGCGGATAAACAGCAGATAAGTAAACTGTTCAATCACGGTGAGTGGATTTGTGATACCTCCAGAAAAAAAAGTAAGCCAGATTTTGTCAATTTGTGTTCTTAAAATGCCGTTTATCATGTTGAGTTCCGGATAGATTTTTAAAGTTGACCTGTCAATTTCTTCAGATAATCCTGCCATTGATCATTTCCGACAAATGTAATACTTTATACTACGTACAACTGCTGGAGCTCTGATTACAGAGAAATGAGGTATGGCTGTATGG
>CAYQRU010000182.1:0-5729 GCA_964419945.1 uncultured Bacteroidales bacterium
ATGTTATTGTGAAGCTGTATTCCGGCTTCCCTGTTCAACTGGAGCGATTTTAATGTACCTGTACTGATGCCCATAGCATTTCCTGCACCACCAACAATAAGGCTTGAATTTGAATTTGCCTGTAAAGAGCCTCCTGTTTCGGTCAGTTCACCGTTCAGTATCAATGTGTTTGATCCAATGAATACCTCCCCTGCTATAAGATCAAGATTTTGATGTACTGTAACATCACCATACAGGATTACACCGGCTATCCGGTTCACAGTTAAATTGGCCAGTTCCACACCTGGAAAGTAAACTGTATTGAATACCAGCATTCCAGGTCGTATCTCAATATTTGAATCGGTTCCACCATTGAGGGTGCCTTCAGTTTGTTGAAAATTACCATCCATAAAAATTGTATTCGATCCAATCTGAAATGTTCCATCCATCAGGTGAAGCTGACCCTTAATCGTCAGATCACCTGAGAGTGAGGCTCCCTGTGGTCGGTTGATAGTCAGGTTTTGCAATGTAATTTCATGCAGGCTGGTCGGAGTTCCGATTCCCCCAAAGGTTAAGGAGGAAGAATCTCCACCCACAAGAGCACCTGAGGCCTTCGTTATTCCACCATTGATTGTCAGATGGTTTGAACCAATTAAAAAATTGCCGTTGCTCAGAATAAGGTTATTCACGGTTGTACTCCCTGTCATTGCAATACTACTGCTCCGGTTTACAGTAAGATTATTTAGAACAACCGCCGGTAATTGCGTGGTAGTTTCATTTTCTCCAAAAACAATATCAGATGCAGAACCTCCAGTAAAATTTCCTGCAGTGCGGTTGATTATTCCATTGATTGTCAATGTGTTTGAACCGATTGAAAAGTTGCCTGCAGCGAGGGAGAGGATTCCGGCGATGGTTCGTGAAGTATGAAGAGTTACGCCGGCGGAATTTTGTATTATCAGATTTTTGGGGCCGTTGCTTGCCGGAAATTCAGCAATACCACATGTTTGAGCTGTAGAGGCGTTATAAAGCAAAGTTCCGTTTTCACCATAAAAAACATTGTATCCGTTTGAAGCCAGATTGCCATTGGCCATGATTGTTGTACCATGTACATTGATGTTTCCTGTAAGACCAATACCTGCGGTGCGGTTGATGGTAAGGTTGTTCAGCGTTATTGCAGGCAGGTTGGTACTTACGCCGGTTCCGGCCATCACCAGGTTTGAACTCAGGCCGCCGGCCCAGGTGCCGGAGGTCCTGTTTACAGAACCTTCAAGAGTAAGTGTGTTGCTACCGATTGAGAACTGGCCCTGCTTAAGATTCAAGGCGGTGATTATAGTTCGGGAAGCATGCAGCAAAACGCCGTGCGGATGATTGATTGTTACTGTATATGGTCCGTTGGTCTCCGGAATTTCAGCACTTGCGGTAGTCTGAGCCGAGGCGCCCTGGTATTCCAATACACCATTGTAACTATAAGAAACTGATCCGGAGAAAATACTGCTGTTTGCTGAACTGCTGCTAACCAACACAAGCTTGTTATTGATTGTAACGGTGCCATTGGTAAGAGTCAAGGAGGTGGCATTAGTGGTTGAACCGATTGTTAAAATACCACTTAATGACACAGGAAATCCATTTCCGGTTGCTTGAGTTCCATTCCGGCAGAACATATAATGCGCGTTTACATTATAGGATCGTGTTCCCTGTACCTGTATGCAACCACTGGCTCCGCTTGTTGTAATACCTTCATTGTGGGCAGTTTTGAGTGCAGCACCGCTTTCGAGTGTAAAGGTCCCTGTGGTATAAAGATGGTTTCCCAGCACGCTGGTTCCGAAATCAACAGAAGCGCCTGCTTTTACAACAAAGCTAAGACCATAGTACATGATTCCTGCAGATCGAGTAAATACTTGTGGAGAAGTGCCATTGAAATTTATGACAGCCCGGTTATAAGAGGAATTTTGTTGCAGTTGGCCGCCTGTCATATTAAAATCGCCTTTAATGTTAAGGGTTGTATATCCACTTCCGGTTGACATAAAAAAGCTTCCTCCACTGATTGTGAAGTTTCCACTGACATTCATGATGTTATCAGCAGAACCATCAGAAAGAACGAAATATCCTGAACTGATCAGAAAGTTACCACCAATGCTCATGGTGCGGGTTGATGTATTGGAAAGCTCAAGATACTTGTTGTTGGTTGATATAACGGAAAAATTCCCTTGTATCTGGTTCAGATCATCAACCAGGTTGATATCGCTGGTTTGCCCAATACAATTCCAGACAACATGACCGAAATATTGATCCATGCGTGATGGTTTGCTGCCTGTAATCCCGGTAATTTCGCAGGTTGCATTTGAGTGCCATGTTGCATATTCCACCCGGTCGCCATTTACAGCATGGGTGTATTTTGCTCCTGCATTGTATGCCAGCGTTGGAGATCCGGATGTATGATGCCTGAGTGTACCGAAATTGGTGATTGTTCCATATACCTGCAGATCAGTCCCGCTGCCGTCAATGATCCTTAATTCCTGGGACACATTGATAATGATAGTGCCATATACGATTGTCTGGTCAATCTGAACATCAGCAGACACAGTAACAGTATGCCCGATTTGAACAGTGATTACACCATCAGTATATGTTGGTGTGTAAGTAGCATTTACCCATGACGAGCCGTTAAATCGCTGCCATGTTGTTGTCTGGTTCCAGTTGCCGTTCTGTTTTGTGCGAAAATCGCCGATTCCCTGTGCGAATAAAAACTTAAAAGGAATCAATAAAATGATGAATAGAAGCTGCCTGTTTTTCATAAACCCTCCTTTTTGAACCTGTTAATGAATAAGTGTTACAGAGAGTTCCCGAGTGAAGATAAGTAATGTTTTAAGAAATTGCAAATTTAGTCATTAGCTGGAGAGAAGTCAAGGTTTAATGGCAACTTACAAACAATTTCAACTTTTGGCACAGATAAAACATGACCATACTATACAAGTCGCAACCTGAATAATACTTCAATACAGTTAACGCTTTGATAGAAAAGGATTTAAGTACTCTGTACCTATGGTTCGGCAAAATGGACAACATCTGTAAAAATGGGTTTCAGTTCATTACAAATAAGTCCATGTATAGAGCAAGTTAAATATAGTGCATGTAAAAAATATCAGTTTATGCATGTACTAATGACATTTATCATGAACCCGGATGCTATAAATAAAAGGAGCCGCCCATTCCGGAGCGGCTCCATAACCACATTATTAACCAACCTCATGAAAACAAGGTATCTTACACAATGCCCTGATCAATCATGGCATTTGCAACTTTCATGAAACCTGCAATATTTGCACCTTTCACGTAGTTAACAAAACCGTCGGGCTCAGTTCCGTACTTCACGCAGGAAGCATGGATATTAATCATAATTTCATGCAAACGTTTTTCCACTTCTTCTGCTGTCCAGCTCAGTTTCATGGCATTCTGGCTTTGTTCAAGGCCTGAGGTGGCAACACCTCCTGCATTGGCAGCCTTTCCGGGACCATAGAGGATCTTATTTTCAAGAAAAACTTCAATGGCTTCAGGAGTACTTGGCATGTTAGCACCTTCCGAAACAGCAATTACTCCATTTTTAACGAGGGTGCGTGCATCGTTACCATCGAGTTCGTTTTGGGTTGCACAAGGCAGCGCGATATCACATTTTACCTCCCATGGGCGTTTGCCCTGATGGAATTGTGAATTGGGAAATTCATAGGAATACGGTTTGCAGATGTCCTGGTTAGATGCACGAAGTTCAAGCAGGTAATCTACTTTTTCGCCAGAAATTCCTTCAGGATCATAGATATAACCATCAGGACCTGAAATGGTTACGACTTTACCACCTAATTGATTAACTTTAAGTATAGAACCCCAGGAAACGTTGCCAAATCCTGAAACTGCCACAATTTTACCTTTGAAAGATTCTCCTTTGGTTTTCAGCATCTCCTGGCAAAAATATACATTCCCAAATCCGGTAGCCTCAGGACGGATCAGGCTGCCGCCCCAGTTTCGTCCCTTGCCGGTAAGAACGCCATGATGTTCGTGTGTAAGCTTCTTATACATACCGTAAAGAAAGCCGATTTCGCGTCCGCCAACCCCTATGTCTCCTGCAGGAATATCCATATCGGCTCCGATAAGTTTCCAGAGTTCAAGCATAAAACCCTGGCAAAAGCGCATGATCTCATTATTTGATTTACCTTTAGGGTCAAAATCAGAACCTCCTTTTGCACCTCCCATTGGAAGTGAAGTAAGGCTGTTTTTAAAAATCTGCTCGAAACCAAGAAACTTCAGGATGCTAAGATTCACACTGGGGTGGAAACGCAGACCTCCCTTGTATGGTCCGATAGCGTTATTAAACTGCACCCTGTAACCAATATTTACATGAGTTTTTCCGCTATCATCAACCCAGGGAATTTTAAAGGTCAAAATTCTGTCGGGTTCAACAAGCCTTTCGATCAGGTTGGCAGTTTCAAACTGAGGATTTTGGTTGTAAATATCTTCAATAGATTCCAATACCTCGCGAACTGCCTGCAGGTACTCTGTTTCACCGGGATGTTTTTTCTCCAGGTTAGTCATGATTTTTTCCAGATCCATGGTAAATACGTTTTAAATTTTGATGTAATGTGAACAATATAACAATGTTAATCAAATAACAATGCAAAATTACAAATATTAAAAATGATGGCCAAGCAAAATGGTGAAATAATTTTTCATGCACCCCTTGAATAGATTAATTGTTCATTATTATAGTGTTGTATCACAATTTCTTACTATGTTTCCCAAAAGCTTTGGTATGATTGTCCGAAATGTGTCAACTGTAATAAATGGTGAAGTCAGGATAATTTCAATCTTTGGCTGACTACTTCATATAAAAACATTCCGGCAGCCACAGAAACATTTAGCGATGCAATCTGCCCCTGTATTGGAATCATCGCTTTCTCGTCGCAAAAACGCAAATACTCAGGTGAAATACCATCTTCTTCTGATCCCAGGATGAGTGCCAGGGGGCTGGTAAAGCTGATCTGCCAAAGGAATTTTTCGGATTTCTCGGTAGCTGCTACAATTCTTAGCCCACTTTCTTTTAAAAAAATAAGGGTGTTTTTCAGGTTTATACTTCTCACAACACCAATATTCATCAGTGCTCCTGAAGAGGTTTTAATGGCATCTGCATTGATTTGGGCTGAGCCTCTTGCAGGGATCACCAACGCGTGAACTCCGCAACATTCGGCTGTCCGGGCAATCGCTCCCAAATTCCTGACATCGGTAATACGATCGAGCACAAGGATAAGAGGCCACTCTCCTGCTTCATATACTGCCGGAATAATCGCTTCAATTGATTGATAATGTATCGGAGATAAGTATGCTGCGACACCCTGGTGGTTACCTCTAAACAAACGGTTCATAGCTTCAGCCGGTAAAAACTGTATGGGAATTTCTCTCATATTCAGTATTTTTCTTATGCCCGGAATCCACTCACCATGAACATTTTGCTGGATAATCACCTTCTCGAGTTCCTTGCCAGCCTTCAATGCTTCAGTGATTGAATGCACTCCGTAAATGATTTGTCCTTGTTTCCTGTAACTTTGATTATTCTTCATCATCACTTTCATTTAGTAAATACTGTGCAGGCATGTTCTTGACGGATTTAATACCCAGCCGTTGCAGTTTCTCAGCCCTGTTGACCAGATTACCACTTCCTGTTTATAATTTCTTATTCGCTACATCATATGTCTTCAAAACTG
>CAYQRU010000183.1:0-5720 GCA_964419945.1 uncultured Bacteroidales bacterium
ATTTTATCCCCCCGGTTTCAAAACGCATTGACTTTAATGGTCGGTTTGCCGTCGAAACAAGGGGACTCTGGGAAGTAAAACGAGACTTCATGGGCGGACCTTTTATTAATTATTCATTTGTGGATGAATCAGGTAGCAGGATTTTAACTCTCGATGCCTATGTATATGCACCCAAAGAAAATAAACGAGACCTTGTTAGGCAACTTGAAGCCATACTATATACTTATAATCCGGTAAAAAAATGATTTTTACTATGGTAATGGTATTGAAAAGATAATTACTTTAGCACCCTCACAAAAATCAGATCAAGTATGAAAAAAGCAATCTTCCTCATTGTGTTAGCCATGTTGTCAATGATGGCTGGCGAAATCAAAGCCCAGACTGATAGAATCATCGGAATTTATCTGGCTGTTGACGATGAAGACAATCCGAATTCACAGGTCAGGATATCTAAAACAAACAATGGAAAATTTTATGGTGAAATTGTTTGGCTGAAAGAACCTTTCGAAGATGACGGTAGTGAAAAAATTGATGATAAAAATCCTGACCCCAAATTACAGAAACGAAAAGTCATGGGTTTGAGAATATTGAATGATTTCACCTATGACAAAAGTTATGATGAGTGGAGTGGTGGAACAATATATAGCCCGAAGACAGGCAAGACGTATAAATGTTACATGAAATTTGAACCTGATGGACGGCTTAAAGTACGGGGGTATATAGGTAGTTCATGGATGGGATTGGGTAAAACTGTATATTGGACCAAGGAGAAAGAACTAAGAAAATAGACATAGGAATCAATCATCCGAATTCCACGACCACAAACTTCATGATTGTGACATCTCCTGTTAATAAGATCAGGCCTTTATGCAGGCCGTTGTCAATCTTTTCCTTTCTTGCTGAAAGTTTGATCCAGATTATACTAATGAAGCTCGAACTAATGACAGTTATGGATTTAATGGTTTTTTGGGAGATATTCAGAAAGACAATGTAAAAACACTCCCTTCACCAGGCTTTGACTTCACGGTAATATTTCCTTTGTGCAGGTACATCATTTGCCGGCTAAGGCTCAGACCAATGCCATTCCCGTCACGTTTTGAGGTGAAAAAGGGCATGAATATTTTGTCGAGAATATCAGGTTTTATACCTGCTCCGTTGTCTGAAACATCAATTAAAATACGTCCGTTCAGATTTTGAGTGGCTGTCATATTGATTTGGGGTGCTGAATTATTTTTTACGGCATCTATGGCATTCAGCAGCAGGTTGATGGTCACCTGATCAATCAGATCGGGATCAGCAGTAATCATTAGATCCGGTGGAAGTACCCTGGTGGTAAAATAGATACCTAACTGATCAAATTTTGGTTTGAGCAACACTTCCGCCCGCTCAAATATTTCCTTAACGGGGAAATAACGAAAGTTAGGCTTCGGAATGCGGGTCAGGTTTCGGTAGATTTCAACAAAGTTCAAAAGCCCCTGACTGCGGCTCTGTATTGTTTTGAGCGCCAATACAACACTTTCAAGGTCTTCCCTGTCAAGTTCATTTATGTTGGCGATAATTTCTTTTTCTTTGAAAAGAATTTGCTGCACAGTTGATACCAGGGAAGAAATAGGCGTGATTGAATTCATGATTTCGTGGGTCAGCACCCGGATAAGTTTTTGCCATGATTCCACTTCCTTTTCATCGAGCTCGGCACTGATGTTTTGCAATGAAATCAGCACGTATTCCTCACCCCTCATACGAAATTCGGTTGCATATATTGAAAGTTGCAACAATTCATCCTCAATAAACACCTTGCAAAGCTGCTTGTCGCCAGCTTTCATCTTTAGCAGCATTTCAGGCATATCAGATTTGATCGCACCCAGATCGCCGATCAGGCGCAAAGTGCTCAGGTGGAGCAGGCGTTTGGCTGCATTATTCATCAGATCAACTTTCCCATCTTTTCTGAAAGCGATAATTCCGATGCTGACATGTTGAACAACCGTTTGCAGGTAATTGAAATGTTCCTCTTTCTCAGCACGGGTCTTTTTAAAATCACTGATTACTTCATTGAAAGCCCTGTTCAGTTCATCAAAGCTCTTGCCTTTTCCCAAATCGCTGAAAGAACTAGCAAAATCCGAATGGCGGATGCTGTCAAGAAATTGTGTGAGCTTGCGGTTGGTTCGTTCAACATATCTGATAAGATCTATCAGAAAAAATACACATAATAATACCAGAATTGCACCACTAACGGGGTGATTGGCAAATACAAGAAGATAAACAGCGAGTAAAAGTGATATTGCCAGAAGCATCACTCTTGCAACTACCCCGAACCTGAAATTCCTATAGACCATACTTTTCAATTCTGCGATACAGCGATGCACGGGTTAGTCCCAGTTCTTTTGCTGCTTTACTGATGTTGCCTCCGTGTTTGTCGTACACCTTGCGTATGAGCATCTTTTCAGTTTCTTCCAGATTCATATTCACAGGCGTCATATTATCGCTTGTGACATCTTCTGTTTGGGGCAGGAAAAAATCCTGTGGTTCCAGAATGTTTGACTCGCTCATGATTACAGCCCTCTCAATGGCATGTTGTAATTCACGGATGTTGCCAGGCCAGGTATGTTTTTCGAGCCTTTTCATGGTTACAGGGCTGATCCTCTTGGAGCTCATTTTATATTTCTTACAGTAAACCTGTAAAAAATGCTCGGTTAGGGCAGGTATATCTTCCACCCGCTCTCTTAATGGAGGCAGGTGAATTTCTACGGTATTGATTCGGTAAAGCAAATCCTGTCTGAATTTATTGTCGTTAACCATTTGATATAAAGGCATGTTGGTGGCGCATATTAGCCGTACATCAACGGGAATTTCCCTGTTGGTTCCAATTCTTACAACTTTTCGGTTTTGTATCACGCTTAACAGCTTCGATTGCAGAGGAAATGACAAATTTCCAATCTCATCAAGGAAAATAGTGCCTTTATTTGCTGCTTCAAAACGGCCGGCACGATCTTCCTTGGCATCAGTAAATGCTCCTTTTTTGAAACCAAAGAGTTCACTTTCAAACAAAGTTTCGCTGATTGCACCCAGGTCAACACTGATAAAAACCTCATCTTTACGGCTTGAGGCGCGGTGAATTGCTCGTGCTATTAACTCTTTCCCGGTACCGTTTTCTCCAAGAATGAGCACATTGGCATCGGTTTTCGCTACTTTTTCCACTGTGGCCAACACTTTTTGCATCGAAGGCGATTGACCGATCAGATTGCCATAGGCCTGATCCTGGTTAGCAATCAATGCCTTTTGTTTCGAACGCAACTCATCCAGTTCCTGTTTTGAATGCCTTACCTTGAGGTTCGCAGTGATAGTGGCAAGCAATTTCTTATTATCCCATGGTTTAAGGATGAAATTCGTGGCTCCTTCCTTAATTCCCTGCACTGCCAATTCTATATCCCCATAGCCTGTAATGAAGATAACTACAGCTAAGGGATCCATTTCAAGGATTTTATTAAGCCAGAAAAATCCTTCCTTACCACTTGTGGCATCACGCGAAAAATTCATGTCAAGAAGAATCACATCGTAATTTTCGCTCTTCATAAGGTTAGGAATGTTTTCCGGATCTTTTTCTGTGTGAACCACATTGAAGTGCTGGCGAAGGAACAACTTCGCAGCAAGTAAAACATCGGTGTCGTCGTCAACGATCAGGATTTTGGCATCTAATTTATCGCTCATGCTTGAAAATCATTTTGTTGTAGATACAACCACGTGCCTTATAATACTATAATAACCGGCATTTGATTTGGCATGGCTAAATTAATATTTGTTCGGAAACGGACAGCAAAAATTTAGATTTTTACTAAAAAAAGATTTCTCAATCTCAACTTTAAAATTTCTACTCCCAATTCTTATAAATGACAGGACATCACGTACTCAATACCTGGATATAGCCCCATTATAAGTTTTCAATTTCAATCCTCCATTCTCCTTCTCTATTTGTACTTTTCAGTTATTCTTTCTCCAACCTATTCATATTTAATGGCATCAACCGGATTGATGGTGGCTGCTTTGTAGGAATGATAACTGATAGTAAACCAGGTAACAGCAATACTTATGAAAGCTGCTGAAACGATTGAAAACAATTTAATGTGCGTGTGGAAAGCAAAATTTTGCAGCCATTCTGTAAGAAGCCACCAGGCAACCGGAGTAGAAATGACCAGAGCAACTGCAAGTAACAATAAAAATTCGCGGTAAAGCAGGTTCAAAATGACAGTCATTGTTGCTCCATGTACTTTACGTATTCCAATTTCTTTGGTCTTGCGCTCGCTAAGATACGATGACAAGCCCAGTAATCCAATCAGTGCGATAAAAATGGAAAGTACCGAAAACACTGTAAATACCTTACTGGTGTGTGCTTCAGCAACATAACTTTCACGCAGTTGCTGATCAAGGTATTCATATTTCAAGGGATGATTAACGCCAAAATCCAACCACTTATCACGAATAATTGCCAGTGCCTCATTTTGTTTACCTTCAGCTACTCGGATACTTAAAAGCTGTCGTGGTCGGTCGCTCAAAAAAATCGCAATAGGCTCAATTTCATTGTGTAAAGAAGTATAGTGAAAATCTTTCAACACTCCGATAACTTTTGTATTCCGTGTTGCTGTTCCATCCAGCCGGATGCCGAAATCTATCTTTTTCCCCAGTGCACTATCATTCCATCCAAGTTTGAGTGCTGCTGTTTCATTGATCAGGCAGGCTTCCTGGACATCGGTTCCCATATTGCGGTCGAATTGCCTCCCCTGAATGATTTCAAATCCAATCAAATTGATGAAGTCGTAATCTACAAGAAATAAGTTCAATGCGTATTCAGTCATTTGCTCATTCTGTTCCACGCGCATCAATTGAATTGACCTGATATTACCAGGTACCGAAGTACTGGTTGCGACCTCTTTGAATTCAGGGTATTGAAGTATTGCATCACGAAAAGATGGGATTTTCCTGATAAATGCCGTATCCTGCAACTCGACAAGTAGCACGTTATTCTTATCATATCCCAGATCTTTATTTTGCAGAAATTTTAATTGGTCAGAAACAACCAAAGTGGCTATGATCATAATAATCGAAATCACAAATTGAAAAGTCACAAGCATTTTTCTTAATAATCCTTTGTTTTTGCTGCTTTGATAAGTTCCTTTTAGCACTGTAACCGGCTCAAATGATGATAAATAGAAAGCAGGATAGATACCCGAGAGTAGACCAGTAAGAATAGAAATTACGATAATTGCAGGCATTAAAGATATTGAATATAAATCAGATATTTCCAACGATTTACCGGATAACAGGTTAAAGCTGGGAAGTAAAATAGCTGCCAGTGCCAAAGCAATAATCATGGCGAAAAGTGCAAGCATTACTGATTCAGCCAGAAAGAATTTTGTGAGTTGCGAACGGTATGCTCCGGCAACTTTTCTTATACCTGTTTCACGGGCACGTTTTTCTGAGCGGGCTGTTGCCATATTCATGTAGTTGATACCTGCAAGCAGAAGGATAAAAACAGCTACCGACGAAAAAATGTATATGTATGCTTTATTGCCTTGTGGCAGATCACCATCAAGTTGAGTGCGGAAATGGATCTTATCCAGGCGGGTCCACATTGGATTAAAAGTAGCATTAAGCTGGTTCCCAACAGGAGCGATGTATTGTTCCCGCCGAAGGCGAACGCGTTGGACAGGATGACGTTCAGCTCAGCC
>CAYQRU010000184.1:0-5614 GCA_964419945.1 uncultured Bacteroidales bacterium
AATTACCGGGACTGAATTCTTTGCTGTCCAGCCAATCATACTTGGTTTGCCTGAGCCCAAAAACATCGGTGTGATAAATGGTGCAACCTTTTGTGCCAAGCTTTTTAACGAAAATGCTGATTGCAGTTCCTTTGGTGATGTCGAACACGTTTTCATCTTTACCGCCATCGGGCGCTTTTTCTTTTTTCTGGCTATCGCCGTGTAAGTCTGTGATATAGATTTCATTAAAGGTGCCCATCAGGCTTTGCCTCATGCCGCGGAAGGTTACATTGTTCAGAAATCCGTGGTTGGTGATCATCCCAACAATACCGCATCCTGCTTTTTGAATCTTCCATTGGGCAAAACGCAGAAATTTCACATAATCATCCTGAAGCAGTTTGGGGTTATGTTCGTTAAGTGAGTTGCCATCCACTTTATAGAAACTTTGCGCACCGTCAATTTCTTCTTTCAGCAGCTTTTCAGTCCAATCGCTATAGTTCGCTGAGTTGGCAGAATACGGAGGATTGCCCATTATCACTAAGATCGGCTCATTCTTTTTGATTTTTCCTGCTTCATGGCTTTCGTCGCTGAGGCTTTCGAGTCCGGGGATACGGGTCTGGCTCAGGTCTTCCATGTCGAGGGTGTTGGTGAGGTAGAGCTTGAAGCGCTCGGTGTCCTTCATGGTGTAGCCAAGTTCCTCAAGCAGAAAGCTGATTTTGATATGTCCGACGGCATAAGGTGCCATCATTAGTTCGAAGGCGTAAAAGTCGGGTAAAATGTGATCGCTGATGAGCTTATGAACACCACCATCGCCGTATTTTTCAGTGTATTCCTTTACGGTCAGTTTGATGGCTTCTGCCGGAAAAGTTAGCGTTCCGCCGGCAGGGTCTAATAGGGTTACCTCGCGACTGGCCAGACCGTCGCCAAGTCCGAAATGAGTTTTCAAAACCTGGTGAACGCTACGCACAATGTAGCGCACCACCGGTTCGGGGGTATAGTAAACGCCGCGCTTTTCGCGGGTGGCGGGGTCGTATTCGCTCAAAAAGGTTTCATAAAAATGCATAATGGGGTCTTCGCCTTTTCCTGCTTTGAAATACTGGTGCAGGATGTTGGTGGCATCGGCGGCGTTCAGCACTTCCGCAATGTCGTCAACCATTACTTCCATGTGTTTGGGCAGGTCGCCCTGCGAAACGAACCTGAATATATTGCGCAATATACCAATGGTTCTGGGAATCAGATCATAGGCCAGCTTGCGGTTAAAGCCGTTTGTGCTTCTTGTCCGGGCTGCGAAAAGTCCATAAGTGATGGTTTGGGAAAAGAGGTCGGCAAAATCCTTTTCATTCAGATTGGCGATCAGGAATTTTTTAAATGTTTCGTAAAAACCGTAAAGCTCGCCCTTGCCTTTTTGCTGCTGTTCCATTTCCACGCTGATCACTTCATCGCGCAAAAAACGGGTTCGGATGGCCAGTTCTTTCGCCAACTGAGCAGCGGTAGTAACTTTAGGGAGGGAAAAAGCAAAGAACTTTTCAAACAGGGCTAAAAATCTTTCTTCGTTTTCAACCGGTGGTGGGATGCCTTTCATGGCAAGCGAGGCACGGGCAATAGAGGTTTGATCAATCAACTCACCCTTGCGGTAAAGCCTGAACTCATAAAAATCGGTGAGTATGACATTTGGAAATGTTTTCAGGTAGCGTTTCAGTTGCCCGGTTCTTTCGATCACATCCAGGTTTTCGCCGGGTTTTTTGGCTTCGATGTAGCCAACAATATTCTGATCGCCGTCCCATACCCTGAAATCAGGATTGCCGGCTTCGGTGGCTTTGGGTAGCGTGGTGATCTGTGTTTTGGATCTTCCAATGCTTTTGGCATATCCAGCAAGCAATTCCGAAAAATGTCCGTAATAACTTTCCTCGCGTGCATCGCCCTGGATCGTGGTGCCTGTGATATGTTTGAGATAGTTTTTAATCATCGGGTAAAGGTGAGTAATTTTATGGACTTTTAATATTGGATCTACACTGAAAAGCATAAAAATCATGTTTTTCCACAACTTGTCCGCTATGACATATCGTTTTCACATGGTTGTTGCTCAATGTTTTATGTAATGTAATTTTGTGGATCAAAACTCTATTCGGAGTGTGCTCAGGTTTCAAACTGCTAAATTATAATATTTTACCTTGTGGCGAAATCTATCCTGCTCATTAATCTGAGGTCAAAACCAAATGATTCCTGAGCTGTTTAAATAAAAATGAAATAACCTACTTTTGTGAACCTGAAAAGTAATCAGAACCAACAATGACATCTGAACGTGAAATTCTCAGCTTCAACCGCAAGGCACTGGCGATCAACCTTGATGGCAGGTTTTTTGGCAGCTTTGCAGAGATAGGCGGCGGGCAGGAGGTGGCGCGCAATTTCTTCCAGGTTGGCGGTGCATCAGGTTCTGTGGCAAAAACTATTTCGGCTTACGACAAACGCTTCAGCGATGCGCTCTACTGCGAAGGCAAAGAAATGAAACGCTACGTTTCGCGTGAGCGGCTTGAGCTCATGCTTAACACCGAGTACAACGAAATTGTGAACCTGCTTACCGGAACACGAAGCACCGAAACCCGTTTTTTTGCTTTCGCCGATACGGTTTCCACCATCAATTATCAGAAAAATAATATCAGCCATGGCTGGTTAGGCGTGGCATTTCAGCTTGAGCCGGGGCAACCGCCCAATAGGGTCATACTACATGTGAAGCTTCACGAAAACGACAACGTTTTGCAGCAAAACACCCTGGGTTTATTGGGTGTGAACCTCTTGTACGCCTGCTTTTATCTGTGGCAGTGGCCGAACAGCTTTCTGCAATCGCTGCTCGACAACCTCTAGAACGACCGGGTTGAAATCACCATGATACACATGTGCGGTCCGCAGTTGGGTTATGTGGATAACCGCCTGCTTGCGGTGCAGCTTGTCAAAAACGATATGACCAAGGCCATCATATTCGATCGCTATGGCAATGTGCAGGAACCGGGCGACATCCTTTATAAAAAGAATGTGCTTGCTTTTCGCGGCAGCTTTCGCCCCATCACTTACGTGGGCATTGACATGCTGAAGACAAGCTTTGGAATTTTCAAGCGTGATGAGGATTACGACAAAGAAAACACCCTTCCGGTATGTGAAATAACCCTTAACAACCTGCTCGAAGAAGGCGTTTTCGATGAGCGTGATTTTCTCGACCGGGTGGACTTGCTCAACGGCATCGGGCAAAATGTGATGGTTTCGAGTTTCAGGGAATTTTATAAGCTGGTGAGTTACCTCTCGCAATTCCGGATCATAAAGCTCAGGATAGTTATCGGGATTCTGACTTTTCAGAAAGTGATGGACGAAAAATACTACTCCGGCCTTAAGGGAGGAATCATGGAAGCTTTTGGCAAGCTCTTTCCCGAAAACACAAAAATGTACATTTATCCATCTCTCAACAGCAATGGCGAACTCAATACCTTGCAGCACATGACCCCGCCGGCTCAGAACCGCTATCTTTTTCAGCATTTGCTTGAGAACCGGAAGATTCTTGATATTACCCGGGCCAATGTTAAACATCTGAATATTTTCTCAACCACGGTTCTCGAAAAGATCCAACAGGGCGATCCCACATGGGAGGAAATGGTTCCCAGGTTTGTGTCAGGATTTATTAAAGAAAAAAGTTTGTTTGGTTATCGTACGAACCTGTAAAGCAGAACCCTATGAGAACGATCGAACCTGTAAAGCTCAAAGCAATGCTTGATGAAGGCGAAAATGCCATGATCATTGACATTCGCGAACCTGAAAAGTTCCAGGCCGGCCATTTGCAAGGTTCAATCAATATTTTTCAAAAAGATATTCCCCAGCATATTGACCGGATTTCGCGCACCGATATGGTCGTTATCGTTTGTGCCTATGGTATGAAAAGCGATCTGGTTTACCTGTTTCTGCGCGAAAAACACAAATTCAAAAACCTTTGGATACTCGAAGGTGGTTTGTACGAATGGAGCGTACAAATTGATCCCGGCCTGGTTGTTTTGTGATCTCAGCCAAAAACAAATTTCACCAGGCCACCATCCACGCTGAATGTTTGCCCGGTGATATAACCCGAAAGTGGTGAGAGCAGCCAGGCAGCAAGCATGGCGAATTCAGCAGGATTACCCATATGCCCTGACATCAGTTCTTTTTCGAAAAGCCGGCGGGCTTCCGCGACTGAAATACCCAGGGATTCACTCTTTTTAGAAAACAGTCGTTCTATTGCTGGCGTATCGTGATAGCCAGGTGCCAAAACATTAACGGTTATACCCTGCGAACCGACCTCATTGGCAAGTGTTTTTGCCATTCCTACTACTGCCATGCGAAGCGAGTTGCTGAGGATCAGGTTCTCAACAGGTTGTTTTACAGAAACGCTTTCGACCAATACGATTCTTCCGTATTGTTGTTCAAGAAAGCCGGGTAATAATTTTTGCAACAGGTCAACCTTCCAGCGCACAAGATTTTTATAAGCCTCATCCCATTCTTGCAAATTTGTTTCGCGAAACAACCGGGCCGGGGGACCGCCTGCATTTACAAGAATTCCCTGCGGAATCTGGCCATCGAGCGTTTTGATGATCTTTTCTGCGAACCTTTCATCCGTTAAATCACCGGTGAGTATATCAATGGCCTGTGGTTTCAGATGCCGGAGTTTAACCAATGATTCTTCCCGGCGGGCAATTGCAAGAATTGAGGCGCCTTCATTAACCAGGCGTTCAGCCACAGCTTTGCCAAAACCGCTGCCTGCACCGCAAACGACAAAAAAATGATTGTTAAGTTGTAAATCCATAATTTCTAACGCAAGTCTTTATCCTGTTTCAAAATATCGTTGATGGTTTCTTTCATCAGGCGATTGAATAATTCCGGATCTTCAAGCATTGGGAAATGACCGATACCCTCAATGATTTTCGCTTCAAAACTTTTAACATATTTCCGGTTCTCTTCAATATTGGTAGGATACTTATCTGAATTGACTGCATAAAAAGGTACATCAACGGTTTTCAGTACCTCCTCCATTTTGTTGCTGTAATCAAATAAATTTTCAAATGCCGACATAGCCACGTTTTGCGGGGCTGAAGCCATATCAGCAGCAACCGTTGCGACTAATGCACTGTCCGTACCGGCTGGAAACATCGTTTTAACGAATGCATGAACACTGGCAGGGAAGTCAGTGTAAAATGGTGCAATAAACTGATCCCGCATTTCTTTTGTAAAGGTGGTATCCACCAGGTTTTCGTACATATCAATTCCAACAACTGCTTCCACCTTTCCGGGAAGTTTCCCGGCAGCATCAATGATGACAAGCGCTCCCATGGAATGACCGATCAGGATTACTTTTTCAAGTTTCAGCCCGTTTATAACAGCGACAACATCATCACCAAATGTTTCCATTGTAAAATTATCGCGGTTCGTACCGGATTTACCATGGCCAGCCAGATCAATACTGACGACCCTGAACCGATCAGAAAAGAATGTAACCTGCTCCCGCCAGTAAGTTTTGTCGCATGACCAGCCATGCACAAAAACCAAAGCAGGAATGCCATTTCCTTCATCAGTGTAGCTAATCTCCACACCGTCTGATGAGTTAACTGATTTAGCTTCTTCC
>CAYQRU010000185.1:0-5591 GCA_964419945.1 uncultured Bacteroidales bacterium
AAATAAGTGAATCCTTCAGTGAAAACGGCTTTTTCAGGGTATACCCAAATCCTACGCAGGGTATTTTTACCCTTGAATTAAGTGAAACAGATGAAGCCATCAACGTTATTGTAGAGATTTTTAACATGCTGGGCGAAAAGCTGATGCATTCTGAATTGCAGGCTACAAACCACCACCGGTTCAATATGCAGGAAAGGCAATCAGGCATTTATCTGATCAGGGTAACCCGGGGTGAAAACGTTGGATTAGAAAAAATGATAAAACAGTAAAAAAAACTCCTTGTAAAATAAACTGCCTGCCGGCAGACACATCCAGACGCCCCTCAGGCCATTTTCCTTGAATCTGCAGAATTTCAGGATAAGATAGCCGGGGGCGTCTGTCTTGTTTTTTCAGTATAATCACAAAAATGCCGTTTCCCCCACTATTTCAGGTTTGGGAAATTTACAGGTCAGAAACTAAAAATGGATAACTGCTAATCCATATAGGCTTTTTACTCATTCACCCTTTATTTTTATGCTGTAATTATCTTAATTTTGCGAAAAACTATAATTGCTTGAAATGCCGGGATATCATATTTGCATTTTTCCTGTGCATGCTTTTATGCTCATCCGGCTCACCGGTAAAATTTGAAATTCCCGGCAACCAGGAGTCAGCATCACTGTATTTCAACCACCTCACCAAAGCTGAAGGGCTGCCTTCGGATGTGGTGCGCTATGTGATGCAGGATGAGCTGGGATACATCTATATTGGAACCGACAACGGACTGGTAAGATACGACGGCCATGAAATGAAGATATTCCAGAACAACAGCGACGATCCAACCTCAATTGCTGAAAATAAGATTTACTGCATTTTTCAAAGCCGCGACTCGCTGCTTTGGATTGGAACGGTAAACGGATTTTCCATTTACGATCCTTTAAGCGACCGGTTTACAAATTACAACGCCAATCCAGGCAATCCCAATCAGTTTCCGGAGCTTATGGTTGGTATGTTTTTAGAAGACAGGGATGGAAGCATCTGGATCGCAAGCAGCAATGGATTGTTTCATTACAACAGAGCCGAAGATAAGTTTCACAGGATGCTCGAATCCAGGCCAGATCAGGGGCAAACTGAAAATCAGCGAAGTTTGGTTTTCAGAGTCGCTGAACACCCAGCTGATACCAACCTGATCATACTTACCACCGGCGCCGGAATTTTGTTTATTGACAGAGCATCCTGCGAAATTGTTGCAGAAGTTTTTCCGGAGCGTACAGACAATTTCGAAACAATACCCCTTTACATTGACGGAGATTCAGTGATCTGGACAGGCTCCCTGCATCACAGAAGTTGCCTTAAAAAACTGCACCTCAAAACCCTGGAATGGGAGTACCTGGAAGTTGAGAATCTCCCAGGTATCAGATATATCTCAATACTTAATATCGAAAAAAAGAATGATGATGAACTGTGGCTTGGTACCGCTGATCATGGCCTGGGTATCTATAATAAAAAAACTGGAGAATTCAGTTTTCACCAAAAATCCATTCATCCAAAATCGCTTGAGCATAACGTGGTGCGATCCAACATTTTAACCGACAGAAACGGCAATCTTTGGTTGGGTGGAATTGAAGGCCTGAGCATTCAGGACAAGTCTTACAAGTCTTTCAGGGCTGTGACACTCCCTTACAATGCAGGTTATGCCCACAGTTTTTTTCACGACAACCAGGCCGGTAAAATGTATTTTGGAACCACCGGAATACATAATATCGTCTTCTGGGACGAAATAAGAAACAAATGGGGCTATGTTCCCCACGGCGATGAAGACGTAAAGCCTTATGCAGGAATCAACTGCTTCTACAAAGACGATAAAGGAATAATCTGGGCTGGCAGTAATACCAATAATCTCTTGTTCATTGATCCCGAAACCCAGACCCTCAGAATGTTCAGGGACAAAAATATGCAATCTGTCAGTTTTAAATCCGGCGATTCGCGTTTATTTTTCATCACCGGCGACAACAGGCAAAACCTCTGGATTTCGGCTCAAAACGACGGGATCATAAGAGTTGACTCCAGTCGCCAACAGGTCAGCTATTTCAAACACCAGGCCGGAGAACCAAACAGCCTGCTGAAAGCACGACGCTATACCGGCCTGATGTTTGACGGGAAAAACCGTCTTTTTATAGGTACCATTGATGGTTGGGATGTGTTTGACACTGAAAGTAATACATTTAATAATAAATATGCCTTGCAATTGAAAGAATTGGGACTGTTCGGCATTCAATCCAATTATTTTGCAATGGATACGCTGGGGCGGATTTGGGTCAGCGTTTATGGCAAAGGGCTGCTGCGTATCACTGAGTACGATGACAGCGTTTCTTACAGGATGTTCCAAACCATACACGGGCTGAACGATCCCGGCGTTGGACAGATAGCCACAGACCAGCAGGGAAATTTCTGGATCATCAACGAAGGATTGGTTCGATTCAATCCATACTCTGAACAATTTTCGGTAATTGACGAAAGAACGGGCCTGCACAGCCGCAAAACAATCTGGAATAAGATTTATATTGACCACCGCAATCATATTTTCCTGGATGGAATCGCTAGCTTTGAAACCCAAAATATTTTCGGCCTCGAAATAAGCGATGGCATTGTAAACCTGTTGATTGACCATGTTGAAATCAACGGTAACCGGGTTTTGAAGATCAATCCGCGGCAGGGAAATCAGTCCATTGTTTTCAAACCCTGGGAAAATAACCTCAGGTTTAGTTTTCCGGCTATCTGCTTCGAGGACTCTCACAAAATCATTTACGAATACCAGTTGATTGGCTTCGATAAGACCCCTTCGAGGGTGGCTCTTCGTGGAACTGCCAATTATACCAACCTGCCACCGGGGCAATACCGCTTTGTGGTCAGAGCCTCGCACCGCGGAATCTGGCACAAACAGGAAGCTTTCATAGATTTTGTGAAGAAACCCTACTACTACCAGACCTTTTGGTTTTTTATATTGATACTCCTGGTTCTGACAGGGTTGACTTTGCTGGTCATTTACATTCGAACCAGACAGATCAGTGAAAGGGAAAGGATCAGAGCTGAATTAACCACACAGATTGCCGAGTCTGAAATGAAATCGTTGCGTGCGCAGATGAATCCCCATTTCATTTTTAACTCACTGAACTCAATCAATACTTTTATTTTGAAGAACCAAACCGAAACAGCTTCAGATTATCTGACCAAATTCTCGCGACTCATGCGCGCGGTTCTGAATAATTCAAAACACAAACTCGTAAGCCTTGAGGATGAGTTGCAGGCGCTGAAGATTTACCTGGAACTGGAACAACTCAGGTTCAATCATAAATTTGATTTTAAAATCACTATTGACCAGTACCTGGATGCCAACCGGGTTTTTATTCCCCCGATGCTTATTCAGCCATACGTGGAAAACGCAATCTGGCACGGACTTATGTATAAAGATGACCACGGGAAAATTGACATCCTTGCTCACCAGGAGGATGAAAACATCCGCTTTACAATCATTGACAATGGGATTGGACGCGAAAAAGCAAAAACTTACAAAAGCGCCTATAAACTGAAGGGGAAATCACTGGGAATGTCAATTACAGCCGACAGGATCGCAACTATTAATCAACTCTATCAGTGCGAAGCCAAAATCGCAATTTCTGATCTTTACGACACAAACCAGCAAGCCACCGGAACACAGGTTACTGTTATTTTACCCATTATATCAAATGTATAATTTCACATGCTATTTTGAATTTCAAACTTTGCCAACTGCCAACTCCTCTGCAAAACACCACTCTATTAAAGTCAGAAATTCAGCCAACTATCATTGACCTCAACTCAACATCAAACATTATGAAGGCACTGATCATTGACGACGAACAGCACTGCATTGATTCCCTCACAATCATGCTCAGTAATTATTGCCGTGAAGTTACGATAGAAGCAACCTGCCTGAACGGCGAATGCGGTCTCAAAGCCATCCATAAATATAATCCCGATCTGGTATTCCTGGATATTTCCATGCCCAAAATGAATGGTTTCGACATGCTGAGCCAGCTTAAAGAGATCAGTTTTGAGATAATCTTTACAACCGCTTACGATAATTTCGCCATACAGGCCTTCAAGGTAAGCGCTGCCAACTACCTGCTTAAACCCATTGACAGAACTGAACTTGTTAATGCTGTTGAAACAGTTGCAGAAAGATTAAAACTAAAAAACATTGCCTCAGTACAACACTCCAACACAGAACAGTTCAACGTACTGCTCGAAAACCTCAGGCAAAACAGTTCCTTATTCCCAAAAATCGCCCTGCCAACCCTCCAGGGGCTTGAAATATTGGATGAAGCCGAAATTCTTTACCTTGAGGCCGAAGGCAATTATGTGCATGTATACCGGAAAAATGCAAAGCCCCTCATGCTTTCAAAAACCATCAAATTTGTTGAAGAGCGACTGCATACAAAATATTTCTTCCGGATCCACAATTCTTACCTGGTCAATACCCGCGAAATTACCCGCTACATCAAAGGTGATGGAGGCTCAGTGGTGATGACTGACGGTAAAGAACTGAACGTAGCCAAAAACAGAAAAGCGGAGTTAATGGCCATCCTGAAAGCCTGAAAAACCGAAATGCAGGTAATTGAGAAAAGGGGAAGAGCAGACGGGCGTTCAAGGAGACGGGGATGAATTTATTTCATCGGATAGCCATCGGAGTGGGACTGTATCAATTCATCTCAGCATCACTTCATCACAACATCACACCCCCAGCTACTAACTGAAAGTGACCCTTCACTTCCAGAAACAGCCCGTTACTCATTCATTCTTGCAGAGGCTGTTTGGGGGATTTAACTTTGTAGTTTAATCAGAGATAACAAAATTAGAGCATGAGTTTTGGCTGAAAGACACTATCAGTATTGATAGGTTTATTGCCTGAAATTATCCTGCAAGAACACAAGAAACTGATATTTATAGTAAACCTGACGCCACTGATTCTAAACTTCAGACAATATCAACAAAATGTATCACACAGAAAAGTAAATTATTAACCAAAAAACGAAAAACATGAAAAAAATTTTTTCGCTCATTACAATTATGATCGGCTTATCCTGTTCGATCCTTTCAATTGTTGTTCAGGCACAGATGAAGGAATTTCAACTTATTAAGCACGAAGCCGGCCTGAGTCAGGACTCGTCAACTTTATTTTTGTATGAAAACAAAGATGCAGTTATCCGGTTCAGCGAAGCTGATTTGTGCAACAAGCCCGGGTTGCCTTCAACAATCTCTTCAAATGATCAGATTAACCTGAATTTATGTCCTGGTGCTGAATATGATGCTCAGTTTCAGCAGATAGAAAAAAACACAAATGGCAAAGTACATACTTTAAGGAATGCTTACAGAGCTGACCTCGAACAACTATTCACTTCCAAGATAGGAAGAATTGCCCGGTTAATGAATACAACCTCCATTAAGCCTGAAGATGCATTTTCCTGCACAGATGTAAATACTCCTGCCACTTATAGTCCCATACATGAAACGGCTTACAGCCTGGAATGTGTGCATCAGAAAAAACATTACTTTCAGGTTGGTCAGGATGC
>CAYQRU010000186.1:0-5542 GCA_964419945.1 uncultured Bacteroidales bacterium
AAACTTTATGAACTTTACAAACTTTCAACTAACTCTCTGCCATCCCACCAATTGCTTCGATACATTTTCTACTGACTCATTGATTTGCACAAACTGCTTAAGGCTGATTTGCTGCATATCCTTCATTAACCGGATAAACAGCCGTATGACTTCTATCCGCTCTCTGGCTTCCTGCAATACTTCATGTTTGTCCCGCTTAACATTGGCTCTGTAAATAAGCGTAAGCAATTCAATTGTTTCTTTCTTCAAACTCTCGCCCACAGTGTATTTGTACTCTTTACTGAAGTCCTTTGTAAACCGAAAAACAGCTATCAGTAAATCGTATGTAGCCTTGTAAACGGGAAGATCGCTGTAAAGTGCCAAAATTCAAAAAATTTTTCGGTCCGCCTTGAGGCGGACAAATTTTAAAATAATCAAATTGTCAAATAATCAAATAAATTAATTATCCCTCACGCAACGAGCAGAAAACCCCAAACCCTTAGTGTTGCCGTTTCTGCTTACATCGCTATTGAAATAAGCCAGGAAGCGGTACCAGGCAACGGCTGCACCGCCCTCGGTAGAAGACCACCAGAGACCGTCGTCGCCCATATAGGTGAACGAACCATCGGTACCGCGGAGGCCGCCCGGAAGCCCTGAGAAGCCACTGGAATTGGTTGCGCCGGTATTAGGACTGGCCCAATGTGTTGTACCGGTGGTTTTCATCTTGCCGCCTGCAACACTGCTGCCACCAAGAAAATCAACCAAAACTGTCCACTCTCCATCGCTGGGTAAATGCCAGCCAGTTGGGCAGGCGGTAAGCGATGCAGGCCAGTTGTATAATGCACCGTAGGTCTGGTAATTGGCAGTGGCTTTGGCTGCACTTACACTGGTGCCATTGTAGCCATATACATAATAATAAGGTACATTATTAGAACCTGTGCCTGGCCCAACAACCTCAGGAAGGTATTTCAGGTTTTCAGCCATCCAGCACTGGGTGCCAATTTGTATGGTGTTGTAGGATTGGTTGTCGCGCGAGTCTGTAAAAGGCATTCCGCATTGCCAGGGATTAAAAGTAACACTCACTTCATCATATGTAGTATCGCACACAGTTGCAATAGCCCACTGCAGGATATACTCAATATATGGCTGGCCTGTAAAAAGTGCTTGCGGGTTGGTAGCATCGTCAAAAGTACCGCCTTCGCCGGTTAATATTGTCCACAGTCCCTCTCCCATTTCCGGTGTGTTGGCATTCAGGTTTACTGAAAGGTCGCCGCCCAGCACAATGGTATCATTACCGGCATCGGCAACGGTGGGCGTTTCAAAGAATGAAATTACTACCTCGTCGTTGGATGTGTCGCAGGTATTGGTAATTGTCCAGGCAAGGGTATAAGCGGTGCAGGGCTGGCCTGTGAAAGTTGCAGAAGCAAGCGAAGCATCGTCAAAACTGCCGCCTTCGCCACTCACGATACTCCATAAGCCAGTGCCTTGCACGGGTGTGTTGGCAGAAAGCATTACCGCAACTGTGTTGTCGGTAAAGCTTTGGTCGTCGCCAGCATTTGCCTGGGTGGGTTGCGGGGTGCAGGTGCCGCAGGCTTCGTACCAATTATTAAGAATATAGTAATTCACACAATTAGTTGTGGTATTAATTACTGTGAGGCCATTGTAAGGCGTCATGGCGTCAATTTCGGCCTGGGTGTAGCTTTTTACTCCGGTCATAAACGTGCCTCCACCTTGCGAGAGGGTTACCTGGTAATCTTCCTGGGTAACAGTCTGGAGTTCGTTAGTTGGATCTCCGTCGGCTTCTTCAGTGAGATAATCCTGTAAATCTGTAATCTGGCTTTCGGTAATAACAACGCCGGTTGATTTATCCCAGGCTGTGAACACAGGATCGGTTTCTTCGGTGAGATAATCCTGTAAATCCGTAATCTGGCCTTCGGTAATTGCAATGCCGGTACTTTTATCCCAGGCGTTGAAATCAGGGTCGGTTTCTTCTGTCAGATAATTCTGTAAATCGGTAATCTGACTTTCGGAAATGGTGATGCCGGTGGACTTATCCCAGGCATTAAACAAAGGATCGGTTTCTTCTGTCAGATAATTCTGTAAATCGGTAATCTGGCTTTCGGTAATAACAACGCCGGTTGATTTATCCCAGGCTGTGAACACAGGATCGGATTCTTCGGTCAGATAATTTTGTAAATCGGTAATCTGGCCTTCGGTAATTGCAATGCCGGTACTTTTATCCCAGGCGTTGAATACAGGGTCGGTTTCTGTAATGCCTCCGGTAATACTTTCGGCTGTTTTTGCATGAAGGGCATACGGCACACTCATCAACTGGCTGGTACCGGTAATGGTATAGTTGGAGCCTCCGGTGGGATCGGCTTCAGTCTTAATGAAATAAGGTCCGTTTGCCCAGTTGATATTGGCAAAGTTGCCGGAAAGAACAAAACCGCTGCCAATTTCGAGAGTTACCAGGCCATTGGCATTGGTTTGCGGATTGGGATAGTAAAATTCCTGATATACGATTGTGCCATTCGGATTGCCCTGTAAAATGGTTGTTTTCATACCAACAGGTTTGTTAAGGAGCAACTCGTTAACATTGTTTCTTACTACAGCCTGGAAGCTAAACCGTTGTGGAGCCTGTGCCATTGCGCAGGCAATCAGCACTGATAAAACTGTTGTAGAGAAAATCTTTTTCATGTTCTTTTAATTTAAATGGTTATTAGTCAATTGGTGAATTTGTTAATTGGTTTACCCCGTATAATGTGAGGTACGAACTATTTCATCGGGGTTCGCAGTTTAATATTCTTTTGACTTTGTCCCGTACGTACGGGATTGAGTTTTGGTCTTTGTTCTTAATTTTGGTACCTGGTACTTATGACTTGGAATTTGGAATTTGGAATTTGGAATTTGGGTCTTGGAACTTGAATCAGAGGAATGGATTGATAATCCTCAATTTGTTTTCGATCATTTGCCGGTGCTGCAAATCTTCGGAGTACAAGGCAGTGCAACCGGCTTCTATCGCTGAGGCCACAATAAGTGAATCATACACCGAATAATTGTAACTGCTTCGTATTTCCCAGCATTTTACAATGGTTTCAAAAGTGATCAGGCTCAGTTCTGCTTCTGTTAGAATCTGATAAACCGATTTCTGGATTCCAGGTTCCGGAATCCGGTTTTTGATCAATACATTATAGTATTCGTTGATAACTTGTGTGCTGATAACAATGCTATCAGGGTTGTTTTTCAGAAAAACGCAGGATAAATGATGCTTTTCTGATCCCGGAGTTTCAACTTTGGCATAAACCCAAATGTTGGTATCAACAAACACCTTAGCGCTCATTGCGTTCCTCTCTTCTCGGGATAGTTAACTTATTCACTGAAAAAGACTCAGAAAGAAAGTCTTTAAACCTTTCTTTAGGTGTTGGCGATTTTTTTTGGTCTTTTTGCTTGTATTTGAAAACCAAAAACTCGTAAAACACTTCCAAAGTCTTCCTGGCCTCTGCCGGTAATTGATTGATGTTTAAGAAAGCTGAATGGTTCATAGTGTAATTTTTTAAACAAAGTTATAAATTTTGGCGGTTTCTGGTGAATTAGTTGATTAGTTTTTCTGTCCTGACCTTTCTTTGATCTTGGGGCTTGGAACTTGGGGCCTGGAATTTGGGTCTTTGTCACTGCTTAATGATCTTTGCGGTTCCCACCTGATCCTGGTTCATGACTTTTACAAGATAAATCCCCGCCTGCCTTCCGGCGATGCTTAGGTTATTCAGCCTTTCGGCGGGTAGTTCTTTTCCGAAAACAGGGCTTCCCTGCATGGTGTAACCTTTAATAAGAAGCAGGGATGCTTCTTCTACTTTTAGCAGTTCAAGGGTAAATTCCCCGGTGGTGGGGTTGGGATAGACTATGAAAAAGTCGCTTTGCAAGGGTGTTTCAATGATAGGTTCAGCAACTGCCGGTTCTGTTTCAGAAGCAGCCAGCAGACTTTGCTGAGGCTGGCACCAAATGTTGGAAATGTGAGCATGGAGGATGCCACCGGATTCAACTGTGGTTCCTTCTTTCAGCAGGATGTTATGGCCTGCAATGATTTCGGCAGAGCCGTTGGGTTCAACAATGAATTGTTTGCCGTTGCCGGCTACAATCACTGTTTCGGTAGCATTAAAACAAAGGCTCTGGCCATCGGTAATAATGGTTTCAGGGATTTCGAGCACCAGCGGCACTGTGAACCAGGATTGCTGTAATCCAAGGCTTAAGCTGCCCTGTGGTGAGGAGTAAACGAGATAATCTACCTGACCGATGGAGTAACTCATGCTGCCTCCGGTGCCGGTGGCATCGCCACCTGCGGCTACGTTGCCCTGCTGGGCTGAGATTGTTGAAGCCAGGCAAAGGCAGAGGCATGTGATAAGAAATTGTTTTGTGTGTTGCATATGTTTGCTATTGGTGATTAATGAAAAGAAACGAAACGCTAAAATAGCATTTTTTATGTAATTCGTATATATCACTGATTTTATTGACGATTGTCCGGTAAAAATTTAATAAACTGCAATATCATTATGTGATTCTTCACCGCTGTGCCATCGGGTTCTTCTTTCCGGTAGTTCCCCAAAGCGCCGCGCGCATCCGCACCTAAATCTCAACCGGCCACAAAATGTACCATCTCGAAAAAGCGCTTGAAGCATTTATCAAGGTTGGCAGGAAATACAACATCCTGGGCAAGAGCAAGCAGGAAATTATTAAGATGTATGGGATGTAGGGGGAAGTGACGACTGGGAGACTGGGAGACAAGGAGAAAATTGAAATTGATACCTGCCGGAGTTTGGGGAACCTGGCGGGGTTTTTCTTTTTTTCGGAAACCAAACAAGGTTCAAACAAATCAGTAGATTTGGATAATTTTTACTTGTGATATTAAAATTCTCGGATATTTTTTATTTTTCAAATAAATATTATCCTTGCTTTAAATTGCTGAACTTATGAAACCATTTGAAAGAAAGCTGCTTAAGCCTATTATTCAGCAAGTAGCGAATTAAGATTTTATACTATAACCGGTACCAGGTAAACTGGTAAAACAACCATATTGAATCAAATTCAGGACTACCCCTTGAACAGGTGAAGTAAAACGGTTTTTTTCTGATTTTGGAAGACCCCGCTATACTGGACAGTCTGAATCAACACCCGGAATACACTTTTGATTTCGACATTCAAACAGCGAGTGAAAAACGCTTCGGGCTCATTGATGAAATCCAGTACCTCGAAAATCCATCGTATTATTCCACCCGGCAAAAAGAACTTAATGTCCATTTTAATGAGTACCTCACTTATCCTGGATCCTGCAGTTGCGGTGGCAAAGACCCCATCAGAAGAAGCTTGGCGCGCTATGTGATCTTGCCGGTTCGTTTCAGAAAAGTTTACACATTAGCCTGCTGAGGCCATTCAACAAGAATATACGAAAAGAATTGACCAACATGCCCAAAGTATATTTCAATGACCTGGTTTTCAGTAATTCACTCCTGAAACTTCATGCCTTTGTTGATTTTGGGCCAGGAAAAAGAGCATTGTATAAAGACAATGC
>CAYQRU010000187.1:0-5542 GCA_964419945.1 uncultured Bacteroidales bacterium
GCTGAAACTGATAATCCCAATGGCAATCAGTATTAGTATAACAATCAAAGAGTTATGTAATATATTGAAGTTTGTCTATATATAATGAATGGTATGTTAAAAATTATAACTACTTTAGCAAACTTTTTTTCGCCAGAGGGAGATGTCACTATTATTAAAAATTTTCGTGAGTAAGTGTTTAATAATCAAATATATAATTAGTAATACTTTTTTTCATTAATCTAATCTTTATTTATGAAACGCGATTACCATGAAGTTTCACTGAAGCAAATCTTCTCAAAATTTGCACTACTCGTCGTTCTTGGCTTATTACTCAGTTCACAACTCACTGCACAGGATTTTGCCATTGATCTTGGCAGAAACACCAGTGGAGCTAATGTTGTTACTAACAACATGCAACAACTCAGGGTAACTTACTCTTACCCGGGTATTTACACATTTGGCGTTAAATCAGACCAGGGCTTGTTTAACGAACTATCTATGCCCAATGCTTACTGGATTGGTGAATTAGGCACTCCCAAACTGCCTGCTTCTAAAGATTTGATTGAGATTCCGTTTGGCGCAGAGGTTTCGGTAAGAGTACTCAATTATTCCATTTCAGAATACAAACTCAGCGATTATGGCATTGATCATATGCTCATGCCTGTTCAGCCTTCGGTTCGCAAGGATCAGAATGTTGATGAAATTCCCTTTGAATTCAGAAGAGAAGTTTATCAGCAGGACACTTACATTGGTCAGGAATTAGCCAGTGTGGAAGTGTTGGGCGTTCTTCGGGGTGCCCGTATTGCACGTCTTACTGTAGCTCCTGTGAGCTATAATCCCGTAAAGGGCATAATCAGGGTATACAACGATATTGATGTGGAGATTACTTTTGCAAATGCCAATATTGAACTGACCGAATATACGAAGGCAGCTACATACTCTCCATACTTCGATGTTGTTTACAAAAGCCTTTTAAACAATACCGGCCGTGACTATCCGGCTCATCCTGATCTTACAAAATATCCTGTGAAATATTTGATTGTTTCGCACCGTATGTTCGAAAACGATCTTCAACCGTTCATCGAGTGGAAGACCAAAAAGGGATTTAAGGTGATTGTTGCCTATACCGATGTAATTGGCACTTCCTATTCAGCAATCCAAACTTATATTCATGGGCAATATAATGCCGGGACCCCGGCTGATCCAGCTCCAAGTTTTGTATTGCTTGTTGGTGATACTCCGCAGATTCCTGCAACCAGCGGATCATCATCAGGGAAAATGACCGACTTGTATTATGCCAGTGTTGACGGTGATTATTTTCCTGAAATGTATTATGGAAGGTTTTCAGCCACAAATCCGGCGCAATTAATTGCACAAGTCAACAAAACCCTGTATTACGAAAGATATGAATTTGCTGATCCCAGCTACCTGAATAAAGCTACACTAATTGCAGGAGCTGATGGTACATGGAATCCCCGTGTTGCTCAGCCAACTATACATTATGCAACAAACAATTACTGGAATGCTGCACATGGCTTTACCAATGTTTATGCCTACCTGACAACTCCCTACACGGGCTGTTACGGTCCTGACAGGATCGCAGTCAGTCTGATCAACTATACGGCACACTGCAGCGAAACCTCATGGGGCGATCCTTCGCTTTCCCAGTCAGCTGTTAATGCCTTCACAAATAATGGACAATATCCTCTGGCTATTGGTAACTGTTGTCTAGCTGCAGATTTTGGTTATGCTGAATGTATTGGTGAAACCTGGCAAAGAGGTACAAACAAAGGTTCCGTAGCTTACATCGGTTCTTCACCAAGTTCCTATTGGTTTGAAGATTTCTACTGGGCCGTGGGTGCTTTTCCCATACAGGGAACAAACAACGGATATGTTCCGACTTACCAGGAAACCACATGGGGAGCTTATGACGGACCATGGGTCAGCGACTATGTTTCAGCAGGGGCTATTGTTTTTGTTGGAAATCTGGCAGTTACCGAAGTTCATATCCAGGGATATCCCAGCCACTCAAGCCCTACCTACTACTGGCAGGCTTATAATGTTCTCGGTGATCCTTCATTGGTTGCTTATAATACCGAAGGAAGTACCAACACAGTATCTCATATGCCTATTCTGCCCATCGGACTGAATACTTATGAAATAACAGCTCTTCCTGGTTCTTATGTCGGTATTTCCAAAGACGGAATACTGCATGGTTCTGCGCTGGTTGGACCTACCGGATCTGTATTGGTTCCTCTTCAACCTCCTGTTCTTTCAGGAGGTATGGTTGACATAGTAGTCACCAAACCACAGCATATTCCTTACATGGTGCAGGTTCCGGCTGCTGCACTGGTTGGCCCTTACATTGTTCTTGATGCGTTTACCATAAACGATGCAGGTGGTAATAATAATGGCCTTGCCGATTATGGTGAAAATATAAGCCTGAATGTGACCCTTAAGAATGTCGGTGCAGATCCTTCAGCTCAGGTAGTAGCTTCCATTACAGGTTCAGATCCTTATTTTACACTTACCGGTTCTGCCTCAGCCAACTTTGGTGTGATCGTCAACGGAGAAACTGCTACTGTAAACAATGCTTATAGTTTCAGCATTGCAAACTATGTTCCTGACCAGCACCAGGCAAGTTTTATACTGCAGATTACCGATGGTACTGATAACTGGACTTCAACCATGCTTATCACGGTTCAGGCTCCTGAATTGACTGTTGCAAACAACCTCTCGATCAACGACTTACAAGGGGGAAATGGTAACGGGCAGGCCGATCCCGGAGAAACGATAACTCTGTATATTCCTACAACCAATACAGGGCACAGTCCGATTTCAAACCTGAATGCCACCATTTCCTGCAGCAGTCCTTTTATCACAATTAATACAGGCACTTTCAATTTTACAGGCCTTGGAATTGGTGAAACCGCCAATGCAGGTTTTTCGGTTAGTATTGCTTCAAATACACCTATTGGAACTCCTGTTGTATTTGAATACCAGGTAAGCTCAGGTGGTTATCAAGCAACTAAGTCCTTCACCATCCAGGTGGGCCTGATCTTCGAGAACTTCGAAACCGGAGATTTTTCAATGTTTCCTTGGGCATTTGCAGGTGTTCAGCCCTGGACAGTAGTGAACACCGGCGCTTATGAAGGCACATATGCTGCAAAATCAGGTGTGATCACCCACAGTCAGTCAACACAGCTTGTGCTGGATTATGATGTGGGAGCAGCCGATTCAATTTCATTTTACCGCAAAGTCAGCTCTGAATCAAATTACGATTACCTGAAATTTTACATCAATGGTACCAATGTAGGTCAATGGTCAGGTAGTGTGGAATGGAGCAGGGTTGTATTTCCTGTGACACCCGGATTCAAAACTTTCAAATGGGAATATATGAAGGATGGTTCAGTTTCGACCGGCAGCGACTGTGCATGGATTGACTATATTGTTTTCCCGACTCCTTCAGCCTGTCCGTCGCCATCTGGTCTTCAGGCAACGAATATTACATCAGGTTCTGCTTTGCTGGGTTGGGCAATTGGTGCGGGTATCACGCAGTGGGATGTTATCTGGGGCCCGGCAGGATTTGATCCGGGCAGCGCAGGAACACTTATTCCTGCGGTTCAAACCAATAGTATCGAACTTACAGGATTACAGCCAGTTACAAATTATCATTTTTATGTAAGGTCATACTGCAATGGTTCAGCCACAAGCGCATGGAGCGGACCAGCAGCTTTCACCACATTGTGCGATATGTTTGAATTACCGTTTGCTGAAAACTTCGGTGGACCTTCAGTAACATGCTGGTCTTTCCCTCAGGGTCAAAGCAATTGGAATTTTGGTACTTCCTATGCACCCCCATCCTCACAAAGTGGTGCTCCGAATGCATACTTTAGTTGGACTCCCTCAATTACCAACTATTCATTCTCACTGACAAGTCCATTGATTGATGGGACGAATATGACAAATATCAGAATGAACTATTTGTTATTCCTTAATAATTACAGCAGTTCTACCCTTGAGCAAATGACAGTTGAATACAAGGCACTGGCAGGCAGCGAATGGACACTGCTTGAAAACTTTGCGAACACGGGTGTAGTTGCCGGTACAATGGAATATCCGCGCACAGATCAATTACTGGATGGCATGCAGGGACAGATGTTCCAGGTGCGTTTTCGCGCCAATGGAGCAAACAGCTATAATCTGAATGGTTGGGGACTTGACGATATTCTGATTACAGGTGAACCCGCAAATCCCATAACTCCTGGCGATGCAAACTGTGATGGAATGGTAAATGTACTCGATGCGATCACCTCGGTGAATTATGTGATGGGTCAGAATCCACAGCCTTTCTGCTTTGAGAATGCTGATGTCACCCAGGATGGTGTGATCAATGTCCTGGATATTATCGGAACAGTAAATATTATTCTTGGAGGAAAGAAATCTACCGGGTTTGAAATCAATTCCACCTCAGCTAATATATATTTGAGCCGTTCAGGAATTGAACTGGAAAGCGACGGTACACTCGCCGGCCTGCAGTTCAGCCTGTCAGGTTTAGATACCGGCAGTCTGAGTTTCCTGCTCGATGGATATGAATTTGTCTCAGCAATGAAAGACGGGCAGCTTGTTGGAATGATTTTTAGTTTTGAAAACACTCCGATTCCTGCCGGAAAAGTGAATTTGTTCAGCATTACTGAAGGATCAGCCGGTTATGATATGACCAGCATTCTTGCCGGTAATCTGAACGCAGAAGAAGTGCAGGTTGTGAAACATTCTGCATCAGGTAAAGGGGTATTTGGCGCTGATTATAAACTGAATGCTTACCCGAATCCCGCATCGGGATTAACTACAATTTCGGTTACAGCGCCCGTTACTTCTTATATTTCGGTTCGTTTGTTCGATATGCACGGAAAGGAAGTTGCTCTCATCACTGATACTTCTTATGAAAGAGGAACCTATCATTTCAATACCAATGAAAACCGTATTCTCAGAAATGGTATCTATACCATTCAGTTGATTGCAAATCCGGTTGATCAATTTAGTGAAATTTATCGTAAAAACGTAAAACTTGTTATCAATTAATTTGTTTTATTGATAGTGCTGAAGACAGGTTTAGTAATTCTTATTAAACCTGTTTTCAGCGTTATACTGGTCAATCCCAGAAACCCAATATCAAACTATGCATATATTCACCTTAATTAATTCATTATCAATAAACCAGATTAAAAATACCGTCATGAAATACTGTGAGGATTATCTCAGGCGGTAGTTTTTTGATCAAAAACAAAAAGCTATGATAAAAAAGCTAGTTTCGTTTTTATTCTTCCTGGTGTCCTTTACTTTCAGTATTTCAGCGCAAACATGGACAGCAATCAGTTCCGGTACTCCGGCTCCGATTCAAAAAGCACTTATTGAGTCGTCGGATCAGCGTATCGCAGTTCAAATCAGCATACCGGGTTTTTATACACATCCGGTTGTAACACCCCGTGGAGCCGAAGTCATTGTTACAGTACCCGGGATGGTTCAGATAAATGAAACTTCCACACCCGACCTTCCGTGG
>CAYQRU010000188.1:0-5498 GCA_964419945.1 uncultured Bacteroidales bacterium
AAAGAAGGAGGTACCGTTTCAGAAAATTCATTTTCCTGTATTTTCGTTCTTTATGTTACTTATTTTTAAACTTTTAAACCTTTTATTCATTAAATTTTTTTTACCATGAAGAGAATCACTATTTTACTTTCTGCATTACTGTTAGGAACCGCCCTGATGGCGCAAACATTAAGCCCACGCGACATTGAAAAAATGCGCATGCTCGGCGAACAGCCACAGATGGTCAACGACCTGAATCCGGATGCAACACAGTTCCCCATGGAGCCTACTGATGCATTGTACGACCTGTTATTCCAGTTTCCGGTAGGTGATATCGGAGGCACATACTCTGTTGCTACTGATGGCCAGTACATTTACTCAGCCAGATGGAATGCCCTGCTTTTCCATAAATATGAAATGAATGGCACACTGATTGGCAGTTTTACAATTGCCGGCGCAGGCAACATCCGTGACCTTGCCTATGACGGACAGTATTTTTACGGCGCTCCCAACAGCACCACCATTTACAAAATGGACTTTACCACCAATACCCTGGTGGGAACCATCACAGCCCCTGCAGCAGTACGTGGTATTGCCTACGATGCCGTGAATGATGGTTTCTGGGTAACCAATGGCTGGAATCCTCCTATCAGGCTGATCAGCCGCACCGGTGCCACCCTGCAGACCCTTAACACTGTAGCTTCAAGTTTTTCAGGCATTGCCTGGGAAAATGTTACTCCCGGTGGTCCCTGGCTCTGGGCTTATACCCAGCCTGCCAGCAACAACATTCTTGTGAAAATCAATCCAACAACCGGTGCCACAGAATCAACCTATGACCTTGCCGGTTCTGTAACATTCGCAGCCGGAACCATTTCCGGTGGTATGGAAATCACTGACCAGGTTTACCCCGGTAAATGGGCCTTCCTGGGTGTAGGACAGAATGATGTGATCTGGGCTGTTGAACTGGCTGATTCAGCTCCTGTTGCCGCTCCCGGTGCTGCTACCAACCTGGTTGCCACTGCCGGTGCAATGGGTGCCCTGAATGCTACCATCAACTGGAATAACCCAGCTTTGACCGTAGGCGGAGATCCTCTTGCAGAGCTTACCTCGGTCATGCTGTATCGCGATGATGTATTGATCCATACCGTTGCTACTCCTGTGATTGGCGGCGCTGTTTCTTATACTGACAATGCCGTTCCTGCTGCCGGTAACGTAACCTATAAAGTCATCGGCGAAAATACCGCTGGTGCCGGTATCCCAACCATGGTTACCGTGTATGTGGGTGAAGACGTTCCTGCTGCTCCCGGCAACGTAGTTCTTGCTCCCCAGGGTAATAACGGTTACCTTACATGGACAGCTCCCACTGCTGGTCTCAATGGTGGATATTTCACCGGAACCGGTGTGATGTATGATGTAAAGCGTATGCCTGGCGACGTAGTTGTTGCTACCAACCTGACCGGCCTTACCTATCTTGACACTACCATTCCGGGTGCAGGCAACTATTCATATAAGGTTACTGCAAAGAACGCTGTGGGCGTTGGCGGTACCGGAACATCCAATGTTGCACTGCTTGGTGCCGAAGGTCTTCTTATGTTCGAAACTTTCGAAGGTGTAGGTGGACTGCCAACAGGTTGGCAGATAGCCGGCCTCGGAACAACAAACTGGTCAAAAGTAAACACTGCCAATGCCGGTGGTACCGCACCGGAAATGCAACTGAGCTGGTCGCCTTCATTTGTTGGTGAATCACGCTTATATACCCCTGCCATGAACCTCCAGGGTACCACCCAGTTAAAGCTGAAAATGAACCAGTACCTGAATGACTATTCCACAAACACCGGTGAAGTCATAGCTGTTGGCTATTCAGTTGACGGTGGTGCAACATGGGTTGATGTATGGTCATTTGTTTGCGATTTGAGTTATGGACCAGTTCTGGATGAATGGATTTTTGATGTTCCTGCAGGCTCCGAAAACATTCACATAGGTTTCAAATTTTCGGGTGACTCCTTCAATATCAACTACTGGTATTTTGATAATGTCATCCTCGAAAAAATGGGCGGTCCTGTGGTTACCCCGGGCGATGCCAACTGCGACGGAACTGTTAACGTAATTGACGTAATTACCATTGTTAACTACATTCTCGGCCAGAATCCACAACCTTTCTGCCCCGAAAATGCTGATGTGAACAACGACGGTAATATCAATGTCATTGACATTATTGGTACTGTAACCATCATTCTCGGAGGAAAATAATCCGGTTTGTCAATTGATTCTTACTGACACTTTAGTTGTATTGTAAGAATAAAGATTCCGTAAAAAACCGGCTCTGATCAGGGATCAGAGCCGGTTTTTTTATGCCGGATAAGTATTTTTCTTCTGAATATACCTTACTGATAATTATCTTTTTTACTTTTGCACCTAATTGTCTTTTTGTTTAACTAAATTTTTACGTAATGAAAAAATTACTTTTTGCCATGGCATTCATTGCCTTTGCGCTAAGTCTGAATGCTCAGACTATCTTGTACACCGATGATTTCGAGGCTTACACCTTGAATGCTACTCTAACCTCCCAGAATCCGGCATGGACAATTTGGCCGGGAGGTACTTCAGGAACTATCAGCAATGAGTTTGCTCATAGTGGTACAAAATCAGTTAAAGTGACCGGAACTAATGACCTGATATTTGGCATGGGAAACAAAGTAAGTGGTTCATACCAGGTTGACTTCTATTATTACATCCCAACTGGTTTTGGTGGCTACTTCAACTTTCAGCGCCATCAATCGCCTGGAATTGAATGGGTCATGGAAGCCTTTTTTGGTAACAACGGATCCGGTTATATTGATGCCGGCGGAGCAAATGCAGCTACATTCACCTTTTCTATGAATTCATGGATTTACATTAAAATGCTCATTGACCTCGATAACGACCTGGCCAAATTCTTTGTCAACAACAACCAGATCCACCAATGGCAGTGGAGTCTTACCTCAGCAGGTGCTGTTAGCCCTGCAGGTGCGCAGCTTGGTGGTATGAACATTTATGCAGGTGCTCCTACAGGACAAACCTCCAAGTATTACATGGACGATTTTACCTGGATTGAACTTTCATCCGGTAATAATCCTGCCATTGTGCTGACTCCCGGGCAAATTCAGAAAGAACTGGCTGTTGGTCAGTCAGGAACAGAAAACCTGGTAGTTGAAAATGCCGGCACAGCTTCCCTTGATTATAATTTTGAAGTGAATTATGTTTTTGGTGGCACTGAAAACAGACCTGTATTTGAAGTTGCCCCACTCAATTCAACCGTTAAAAATCCTGCTGCCAGCCTCGTTGCAGATCCCTCGGTTAACCAGGCTACTGAACCCAATCCCTCGGATGAGGTATTTTTGAATTATGATGGTCCAAATTACACCGGCGTTGGTCTGAACAGCCCCAATGAATGGGAAGTAGCTGCAAAATTTACCAATGATTTAACTTTACCGCATGCCGGTATGGAGATCACAAAAGTAGATCTATACATCAACCATGTTGCCAACTGCACATTCAAACTACGTATCTATGGGGAAGGTTCAGCCGTTGAACCAGGCGCCTTACTGCATGAACAAACATTCGCGCCAACTATGCCTGACTGGTACACCGTGATTCTCACCACTCCTGTGGTTGTAACGGGTGAAGAATTATGGGTTGGATACTGGATCAACCAGACCCTGGCCAGTATTTATCCTGCAGGTGCTGATGCAGGTCCGGCTCATCCTCACGGAGATTATATCAAGACCGGTGCCGGTTGGAGCCACCTTTCGAGCAGTCCTACACTGAATTATAACTGGAATATCAGGGCGAGACTGGAAGGCACTGCAGCTCCTGCATGGCTCTCGCTGAATCCTGTGTCCGGATCATTAAACCCTGCTGCGAATACTACTCATACCGTTAGCTTCGATGGTACATCCCTATCGCAGGGAGCATACAATGCCGTCATCAAAGCCAAGAGCAACGATCCTCAAAATCCGGTTGTGCTTGTTCCTGTTGCACTGAATGTTACAGGAAGCAGTGTAATGCCTGGCGATGCCAACTGTGACGGCACTGTCAATGTGATTGACGTCATTACAATCGTGAATTACATACTTGGACAAAATCCACAGCCTTTCTGTCCTGAAAATGCCGATGTTAACGGAGATACTCTTATCAATGTTATTGATATTATTGGCACTGTAAATATTATTCTCGGAGGCAAGTAAATAACAGCCTCACAATCCCTGCTCTAACTAATTGATGTTCAAGTAAAAAGGGATCGTCAGATAAACCTGGAAAACCAATGCCGCATAAAACCGGGATTGGTTTTCTTTTTTTTGCAATCAACATAAAAATTATTAATACATTTGTCCGGCTTATACCAGGCGAGAAGTATTGAGCTAAATCCCCATGCTGACAGAAATCAATAATTTTTCCGGTAATAAAGACGCAAAACGATGTTTTCGCTTATACCTGGGTAAACAACCTCAAAGAAAAAATTTTCAGAACAGGCACTTATCTCTAGCGTCCTGGTTATTTTTCCATTTCCCGTGATTGTTTTTCAATTTTATTTAATCCATATTGTTAAACCAAAAAAGGAGGGGCTATGACTTGAATTCTTTATCTGAAAAGTTTAGTTCATTCTGTTTAATCATCAAAAAAATTAATTATGAAAAAAATCGTTTTATTACTTTCAACAATCATGATTGCAGGCGCAATGCTTGCTCAAAACAATCTCATTCAACAGGAAGAATCTGGTATTTCTGAAACTATTACTACCCAATTACCAGAACGCGACCCTAATCCTTCAGTTTTTCCGATGGTTCCTACCGATGCCACCTATGATCTTTTATTCCAGTTCCCCGTTGCCAATGCTGGCGGAACCTACGGTGTTGCTGCCAATGATGAAAACATTTTCTCAAATCGCTGGAATGCGACTGCTGCGATTCCAGGTTTCCATAAATATAACATGTCCGGCACTGTTGTGGACAGCTTCAGTATTGCCGGAGCTCTTAATCCCCGCGACCTTGCATGGGATGGCCAGTATTTTTATGGTGCTGCCAATTCAACTACTATTTTTAAAATGGACTTCGCAACCAACACTTTGGTTGGAACCATCACTGCTCCTGTTGCAGTTCGCGGTATTGCCTACGATGCCGTTAACGATGCTTTCTGGACGACCAACGGCTGGAATGGTCCACTGCGTTTGATAAGCCGCACAGGAGCTACACTGCAGACACTGACTACTGTTGCAGCAAGTTTTTCAGGTCTCGCATGGGAAAATGTTACTTCGGGTGGTCCCTACCTTTGGGCTTTAACACAGCCGGCAAGCAACAACATACTTGTGAAGATTGATATGACTACCGGTGCTACTCTTGAAACCTATGATGTTGCCGGTTCGGTTACTTTTGCAGCCGGAACTATTTCAGGTGGATTTGAAATTACCGACAAGGTATATCCGGGTAAATGGGCATTTCTGGGTGTCGGACAAAATGATGTGATCTGGGCACTTGAACTGG
>CAYQRU010000189.1:0-5488 GCA_964419945.1 uncultured Bacteroidales bacterium
GCATGAAATCCTTTCTTTATGATTCCTCTGTATTAATATTGAGGAGTCAAAAATTTTTACCTGATTTGATACATTTAAATTTTTATATCTTTGCGGGCTATGAAAGATAAACAGAAAACCATCAGGCAACCGGTATCAGTGTCAGGTGCCGGTTTGCATACAGGTAAAACCGTAACACTCACTTTTAGGCCTGCACCAGAAAATCATGGTTTCAAATTTCAACGCAATGACCTTGAAGGGCACCCGGTAGTCAATGCAAGTGTTGAGAATGTTGTTGATACCAATCGCGGAACCAGTCTCGAACAAAATGGTGTTCGCATCAATACTACTGAACATGCGCTCGCGGCATGTGTTGGCATGGGTTTGGACAACGTCATCATTGAACTGGATTGCATTGAAACTCCCATCCTTGACGGAAGTGCAAAACATTACGTTGAAGCCATTGAAAAGGTTGGGATCATAGAGCAAAGTGAAGAAAAAACCTGGTATGAGCTTGATTCGAATATTGTTTATACAAACCCTGATCACAAAATCGAATTATTGGCTATTCCGGCCAAAGAGTACAAAATTTCAGTAATGATTGATTATGATGAAAAAGTGCTCGGAACCCAAAATGCCATCCTTAACAGGATAAGTGATTTTAAAACTGAAATTGCTCCCTGCCGTACATTCGTTTTCCTTCACGAACTGGAGTACCTCGTTCATAATAACCTGATCAAGGGTGGCGATCTTAATAATGCTATTGTTTTTGTAAATCGCTTTATCAGTCAGGACGAACTGGATCGTCTTGCAAAGTTTTTTAATAAACCCAGGGTAGAAGTACTTAATGAAGGCATTCTGAATAACCTCGAGCTTTATTTCCCCAATGAGCCTGCACGCCATAAACTGCTTGATGTTGTCGGGGATCTTGCCCTTGTCGGAGTACCTCTAAAGGCTCATATCATTGCAACACGACCCGGACATTCCTCAAATACCCAGTTTGCCAAGTTAATTCGCAAACATATCAGGCAGGTGTCCAAGCAACCACCAGCACCATTGTATGATCCTGGTAAACCACCATTATACGATATCAATCAAATAAAAAAAATATTACCACATCGTCCACCATTTCTGTTAGTTGATAAAATCCTTGAGATTGGTGAGAATTTCATCATAGGTATGAAGAATGTGACGATGAATGAAGGATTTTTTGTCGGCCATTTTCCTGACGAGCCTCTCATGCCTGGTGTTCTGCAGGTTGAAGCCATTGCACAGACCGGAGGTGTTTTTGTGTTAAACAGCGTCCCTGATCCCGAAAATTACATCACTTATTTTTTAAAAATTGAAAATGTCAGATTCCGCCAAAAAGTAGTACCCGGAGATACCCTATTATTCAGACTCGAACTACTGTCGCCTTTCCGTCGTGGAGTATGTCATATGAGGGGTACAGCCTGGGTCGGAAACAAAATCGTTACCGAAGCAGATATGATGGCGCAGATTGTCAGAAAACCAGATCATTAGAATCACACATTATATTATAAATAATGAATCAACCATTAGCATACGTTCATCCTCAGGCAAGAATTGCGAAAAATGTTGTGATTGAGCCATTTGTTAACATTGAAAAGAATGTTGAAATTGATGAGGGAACCTGGATAGGTTCAAATGTAACCATTATGGAAGGAGCACGGATTGGTAAAAATTGCCGTATCTTTCCGGGAGCTGTTATTTCTGCCATTCCTCAGGATTTGAAGTTTGCCGGCGAGGATACCATTGTTAAAATTGGTAACAATGTTACCATTCGTGAATTTGTTACTGTTAACCGTGCCACCAAAGTCAATTGGGAAACAGTGGTTGGCGACAATACGCTATTGATGGCTTATGTGCATATTGCCCATGATTGCGTGATCGGGAAAAATTGTATACTCGCCAATGTTGTGAACCTGGCAGGGCATATTGTAATTGATGACTGGGCTATTCTGGGAGGACTTACTGCCGTGCACCAGTTTGTCCATATCGGCTCGCATGTAATGATTGCAGGAGGCTCACTTGTGCGAAAAGATGTACCTCCTTTTACCAAGGCTGCCCGTGAACCATTGTCTTTTTCAGGCATTAATTCCATCGGATTACGTCGCAGGGGATTCAGCACAGAACAGATAAATGATATTCAAAATATTTACAGGCAGATCTACCTGAAGAAGAACAATGTAACCCAGGCAATACGTATCATTGAAGCTGACTTTCCTGCCACCCCTGAGCGTGATGAGGTACTGGCGTTTATTGCCAGTTCAAAAAGAGGTATTATGAAGGGGTATCATAAATACAGGGAAACAGAAACTGAGGAATAGCACTTCACATGAGAATCCCCAATCCATCGAGGTTTCTGTTTACAGTTTTCATGATCAAAACTGTATTAATGTCTGATGATGTGGTTTATGCTCTTCCCCTAATAAAGTCTTTTTATGCAGATATTCCTCGATAAACTTGGCAAACGTTTTAACAGACAGTGGATATTCAGGGGATTGAGCATTGAACTTGAGCGGGGAAATCGTTATGTGATATTAGGACGAAACGGATCCGGAAAGTCCACCCTGCTCCAAACCATTGCCGGATTTCGGTTACCTTCAGAAGGAATGGTTCATTTCACCAACTACGAAAAAAAGGTTCCTGTTGGCATACATTATAAATATATTTCTTTTGCATCCCCGTACCTGGAACTCATTGAGGATTTTAATATCAGGGAACTGCTTCAGTTTCATTTTGGTTTGAAACAAATGATTCCTGATATTAATACAGGTGAGTTTGAAGCATTATTACAGATGCCTGATATCCGGGGAAAACTAATCAGGCAATACTCATCGGGCATGAAACAGCGTTTAAAACTGGCTTTGGCATTTTTTACAGATGCTCCGGTGCTGCTCCTTGATGAACCGTGTTCCAACCTTGATGCTCAGGGAATAAGCTGGTATCGTGATCTGCTCGCTAAGTATTCACGGGACAGGTTGACCGTGGTATGTTCAAATCATCAGGAAAGTGAATATATGCCCTGTCAAAACAGGATTGAAATAGAACATTACAAATATCCGGGAACATTGTAATCCGGTGAAGTTTTATAATTTTGCCCGTTTTTTAGAAAATAATCAATTTCAGACATTTTATGGCAACAACTGCAGACTTCAGAAATGGCCTTTGTATCGAATTTAATGGCGATTTATATTCAATTGTTGAGTTTCAGCATGTTAAACCAGGCAAAGGCGGGGCTTTTGTCAGAACTAAGTTAAGAAACCTCAAAACCGGAAAGGTTGTTCCCAATACATTCAATGCTGGTGTAAAAATTGAGGTAGCCAGGGTTGAGAGGCGTCCCTATCAGTACTTATATAAGGATGAATCCGGATTTCATTTCATGCACAATGAAACTTTTGAACAGACCTTTATTCCTGAAGAAATGATTAGTGCGCCAGACTTGTTAAAGGAAGGTCAGGAAGTCGAAATAGTTTTTCATGCCGACACCGAAACACCTCTCACCTGCGATTTACCGCCTTTTGTTGAGCTGGAGATTGTGTATGCCGAACCCGGCGTTAAAGGCGATACTGCCACCAATACTCTGAAGCCGGCTACTTTAGAGACCGGAGCGATTGTGAATGTTCCTTTATTCATCAATGTTGGCGAGCGTATTAAGGTAGATACACGTACTAACAGCTATGCTGAACGTGTGAAGAGTTAATATATAAGCATCGTAAACCTTTCATCTCATTGTATTATGCGATTTGAACCTCCTACGACCCTTCTGGAGATTGCAGTTTTTTTGTCTGCAAAATTCGATGGTGACCCGGATTTTATCATCAGTGGAATAAATGAAATACACATGGTAGAACCTGGTGATCTCACCTTTGTTGATCATCCGAAATATTACAAAAAAGCCCTCGAATCAAAGGCGACAACAATTATTATTAATAAAAAGGTCGAAAAACCGGAAGGAAAGGCTTTACTTTTTTCTGACGATCCTTTTACTGATTATGTAAAAATCGTAAAGAAATACCGACCATTTGAACCTTCCTATAAATTGATCAGCCCCACAGCCGGGATTGGTGAGGGAACGATTATTCAACCTGGTGTTTTTATTGGTAATCATGTAAAGATCGGGCGTAATTGTGTGATTCATGCCAATGTGAGTATTTATGATCATTGCATTATTGGTGATGACGTGATCGTCCATTCCAACACGGTAATAGGAGCAGATGCCTTTTATTTTCAGCGAAAATCAACAGGATATTCCAAATTTGAATCATGTGGAAGGGCGATCATTGAAGATCATGTGGAGATTGGTGCGTGTTGTACTATAGATAAAGGAGTATCTGGAGATACCATTATCGGAAAGGGAACCAAACTCGACAACCACATACAAATAGGTCATGATACTGTTGTTGGCAACAATTGCTTGTTTGCCTCTGCTGTTGTGGTTGCTGGCGTTACAAAGATTGAGGATGATGTTATCTTATGGGGTCAGGTAGCTGTTCAGAAAGATATTGTAATTAAGAAGGGAGCAGTTGTATTAGCTACTTCAGCAGTTGATAAAAGCCTGGAAGGAAATAAAGTATATTTTGGCGTACCGGCGGTTGAGGCACGTCGAAAATGGAGGGAGCTTGCCGCTTTAAGACAGTTACCGGAGATTATTGTGAAATTAATGTAGTTTATTTGGCAGCAGGATTTAACCAGCGTAATGATCATATTGCAGGGGATTTGATCTTCCGGCTAAAAATAATTTACAAAATTACTTGCAGAATTAATTTTTTTATATACTTTTGCACCCGCTTTCACAAGCAAGTGTTCATTGAAATGCCAATACCTTGATTTTGAGTTAGAAACCTGGATTGAAAAATATTTTTCAAGAATTGCTTGGTAGAAACAAAAAATGTTCTACTTTTGCAGCCCGATTTTGACCAGATGGAAAATTTGGAAGTAGGAGAAAAAATCGTGGTTTTTTTTGGCAGATAAAAAAAAATAAATAATTTTGCAGCCCTTTTCAAAATTAGAGAAGGTAAATACAAAAGAAGTTCTTTGAAAGTTTGAAGTGATAATTCAGCAGCAAATATCCTTTTAACGTCAATTGTTAAAATGAAGAGTAAAACCTGAGATATTAAGATCAAAATTTACAATGAAGAGTTTGATCCTGGCTCAGGATGAACGCTAGCGGCAGGCTTAATACATGCAAGTCGAACGGCAGCGGGTCCAGCAATGGATGCCGGCGAGTGGCGCACGGGTGCGTAACACGTATGCAACCTACCTTTAACCGGGGCATAACCTCGAGAAATCGTGGCTAATATCCCATAACATCCCTGGATCGCATGTTTCGGGGATTAAAATTCCGATGGTTTTAGATGGGCATGCGCGACATTAGCTTGTTGGTGAGGTAACGGCTCACCAAGGCTACGATGTCTAGGGGGTCTGAGAGGATGATCCCCCACACTGGTACTGAGACACGGACCAGACTCCTACGGGAGGCAGCAGT
>CAYQRU010000190.1:0-5361 GCA_964419945.1 uncultured Bacteroidales bacterium
ACAATACCTGTTTGATCTCTCAGCAAAGCAGACAGGCTTGTACCTCATCAGGGTAATGAAGGGTGATGAAGTGGGAATTGAAAAGCTTCTCAAACAGTAATCTGGCAGTCTAAAAATTTTCTTTTAATTCTCAGGCCCCGGCAACCTCACAGCTTGCCGGGGCTTTTCACTTTTTACGGGTTGCCCTGTTGACTTTATTTTCTGAATTTCGTACTTTTGTAATCTCATTCACTTTTACTCCAAACGGCATTCTCAACGCGCTTCGTTCTGCATCAAACACCCACGAGAGGCCTCATCAATGCAGAATCCGTCCAATAAAATTTTGTGATATCGGGAGAATTTATGTTCTGATAATTCGACCAGGCCCTGAGCACAGATGGTCATACTGCATTCATAACTTCGATTGTAAATATCATACAATCAACAGTTATTCAATATATTAACCAACCATTAAATGTATTCTCATCAAATCATTTTATTTTAAAACACTCAATTCATGAAAACAAAAATTACCACAAGTCTGATCATCAGCGCAATGATGATGCTTTTCATGCTGATTGCTTCAGCAACAACACATTCAAAAGCACTTCCCGGGCAGCAGAATTTGCCTCAGATGTACACTTCTGAAAATAATTCTGGTGTTGATCTAACTTTACTGAAACATAGTAATCCACCTGTAAACAGTATGTGTCAGTCCGTGAGCTATGGCAAGACACACCCGCGTAATTTGGTTACTTTAGGCTCAGGTTCAGATTTTAATTCTGCTTATGATGCTCCCACTCCTTATGGCACTTTTTACAAGAACTTCAGGCAACAATACCTGATTTTTGCGAGCGAACTGATTAACCTCGGTCTGGCAGCAGGGCCGATCTTCGCGATAGGTTTCGATGTAGCCAGCGTGAACAACTGCTCTTCCATGCCCAATTATACTATCAGAATAAAACATACTACTGTAAGTGTATTACCAAACACTTTTGATAATGGCAGTTACCAGCAGGTATGGACACATCCTGACTTCTTACCTGTAAACGGATGGAACACGCATACTTTTAATTCATCTTTTCAGTGGGATGGCCTACAAAATATCCTGATAGATCTTTGTTTTGATTTATTACCGGTACCTACCACCGAGAATGCATCGGTACATTATACCACAACTCCCGGAATCAACACATGCCTCAGATACGAAAATGATACATACATTGCCTGCGGAACAACAAATACTGGTACTTTATCTTCGAACCGTGCCAACATGCAGATTACAGGAACCATGTATGGATGCCTGCCTCCTTTTGGGCTGTTTGCTAATAATATTACAACTCACTCCGTCGAATTAGGTTGGGTTGGCCAGGCTGATCATATTGAATGGAATGCTGAGGTCGGTCTTCCAGGTTTCACACCAGGAACCGGACAAGCTTTGGCAAGTATCACCGGAACAAGTTCAATTTTCTGGACTGTTGATAATTTAAATGACAACACCTGTTACCAGTTTTATGTTCAGGGAGTATGTCAGGAAAAAATCCTCAGCAACTGGTCTTCACCCTGCAATTTTTCAACTTCCTGCATCGTGTATAATTTACCATTTGCCGAGTCTTTTCCAACAGGGGATTTTCCTGATTGCTGGTCTCAAACCTTTGAAGGAAACTTAACGTCTGAGCGTTGGTCGCTGGTGGAGTCTGCCAGTGCCGGTGGGCAGCCCTGGGAAATGCGGGCAATGTGGCAAAACAATACCGGTACTTCGCGGTTGATCAGTCCGCCACTTGATCTTTCAGGAATCACCAATGTGATACTTATATTCAACTACTATTATGATGACTTCCGGGAAGGGTGTACCTTAAAAGTCCAATCAAGTCCTGATAAAGTAAACTGGACAGACGAAGCATTCCAGATCGTTTCGGGCAGCGGCAATATCGGACCATCAACCGTTTCAGTGCCCATCAGCCTGCTTTTGCCAACAACTTATATTGCCTGGACCATTGAAGGTGATCACTTCGATTTCGATTTTTGGTTTGTTGATGATGTGAAAGTCACAACTGAGTATGGATTTGATTTTGGCGATGCACCCGACACAATGTATCCAACTTTAAAAGGTCAGAACGGAGCCAGCCATGTCATAAATAATTCAATATATCTAGGCTCTGTTATTGATGCCGAACAGGATGGCCAACCAAATATTTACGCAACCGGAGACAATAAAAACGGCTTAGATGATGAGGATGGCGTGACTTTCCTTAATTCTTTCGTACAGGGGCAATCAACAACAATAGAATTAGAAGTCAATGGTAGTGGTTATATTAATGGATGGATTGACTGGAATGGCAATGGCTCCTGGAATGATGCAGCAGAGCGCATTTTTATTAATATACCAGTCAATTCAGGTATTGTCAGCCAGGTAGTAAATGTTCCCGCTGATGCGGTAAATAGTCTTACTTATAGCCGTTACCGGCTTTGTTCTGTGTGGTGCCCCAGCTATGATAGTCTGGTTCCTGATGGAGAAGTTGAAGATTACGTGATACTCGTCAATCAACCTGTTGAGCACAAAATGCACTACCCACAGTATCCTGATCCATCAGGTTGGGATATCAACATGACATTACCTGCTACTCTTGCCGACGACTGGCAATGTACAGAAAGCGGTCCAGTTAAGAGCCTGCAGTTCTGGACTTCATGGAAGGAAGATTTAATTCCGGAAGATTATGAACTGATCTTTCATGTTGAAATACATCCTGATATTCCTGTTAACCAAAGCCCATCCGGATACAGTTTGCCAGATTCAATTGTATTGTGGGAAAGAGATTTTTATCCGTCTGACTATACGATGGATTTGGTTTTTGAACAAGATCAGTATTGGTTTGATCCTTTTGCGTACATATATGATTTATGGGATCACCAAAAATGTTACAAAATCACGATACCGGATATAGCTGAACCGTTTTTACAACAAGAGGGTGTTATTTACTGGCTGGCTATATCAGCCAATATCGAATCAGCATCAGCGGGCAGCTTTGAGGTTGATACACTGAAACTTGATAATGTTGATCCAAACATTCAACCCTATCAAACATGGATCGAATCGGATGTTGAATTAAGTCTGCGCCCTATAGTTGGCGGAACCTGTCTCTATGAAGTATTGAGCGACAGGATTAATCTCTGGCCTGCTGTTTTGCACTGCGACTTTGCAGGGCTTTCCGGCAAGGTAATTGAAGCTGAAGTAGATATAATACCGATGAGTGGGCCTGGAATGGCCGCGTGCGTAAAACTTTTCAGTGGTGCATCTCTGATTGATCAGCAATGTAATACTACTGCCGGTCCTTTCATGGAAACTATCACGGTAACCAATTCAGGCAGCGATGTACCTTCAGAATTAATTATTGAGGGTTTTGAAACTGCGGTTCTTGAAATAAGGCTGACAGTCGAAACAGGAGCGGGTTTCAGGATTGGTTGGAAAACTACTCTGGATCAGTTTAATGATGATGCTGTATTAAACACATCTAATCCTCCGTGCAACTGGTATCCAATACATGACCCAACCAATGATGAAGGCCTTGACCTTGCATTTATTATCTCAAACGAACCTTTGATTCCGGAGCAATACGACTTCGGCGATGCCCCGGATGGGCCTTATCCCACTTTGCTTGCAAACAACGGTGCATATCATATCTCCGATGGCTACACTTTCCTCGGAAGTCTGATTGATGTTGAACCCGATGGCCAGCCAACAGCTCTGGCCGATGGAGATGATTTGAACAACTTGGCGGATGAAGATGGAGTTACATTTATTACACCATTGGTTAAGGGCCAGCAAGCAACAATCCGGGTTATCTCAAACAACAATTGTATCTTGAATGCATGGATTGATTACAGTCAGAGCAATGCATGGGGAGAAATTAATGAGTTGATTTTCAGCGATGTGTCATTACAACCAGGAGTTAATACATTCACATTCACTGTTCCGGGATATATTTCTGAGGGCACAACTTTTGCCCGATTTCGCGTAAACCAAAACGGAGGTATACCATACTACGGCTTCGGCCATGAAGGTGAAGTAGAAGACTATGTGGTGGTTATCGAAAAGAAATACGATTTCGGTGACGCTCCTGATATGTTTTACCCAACTTTGCTATCGAACAATGGTGCATATCATTGGCTTGATGGGTTTACATGCCTTGGCTACGCGATTGATCACGAATCTGATGGTCAACCCACTCTGCATGCTGATGGTGACGACACCAGTAACCTTGATGATGAAGACGGGGTCATATTCACAACAGCATTGATCAGAGGACAGGCTGCATCTGTACAGATACTCGTGCTTACACAATGCTCACTCAATGCCTGGATTGATTTTAACCAAACTAACTCCTGGGCTGATCCTGACGAACATATTTTTGTCAATCAAATACTTACTTATGGAATTAACAACCTGAACTTCAATGTACCTGCTGGTGCAGTTGCAGGTAATACCTATGCCCGCTTCCGCGTGACCCTGGAAGGAGGTATACCCTTCTATGGCTGTGGTTATGTGGGTGAAGTAGAAGATTATGAAGTTCTGATTGAAGAACCAACAATAGAGCAATACGACTTTGGTGATGCTCCGGATGGTGCACTCGCCTATCCCGCTACATGGGTGATTGGTTATTTCCCGACATGTTTCAATAATGATCCTTTAGGGATTAGGCACAATAATCATGGTGTTTTCTTCGGCCAGTCAGTTGATTTTGAACCTGAAGGCAATGCGGGCTTTTGCCCTCTGTTTAATCCCAATTTTTATAATCAGGATGAATGTTTAAATGACGGCGATGCCGGTTTAATAATTCCCGGAGCTTATACTATTGTGGGCGAATTGGGATCAGAAACTGTAATTCCGTGTAACCCGAATAATACTATGTCACTTGGTAGTGTATGTACACAAGCTGAATGGGGAACAAATATTGATATCCTCGTTCATAACAATTCAACCATGTATCCAAATGGTTCATTTGTCAATGTATTAATTGACTGGGATCAGAATGGTGTTTGGTCGGTACCAAGCCAATGTTCGATGACACCAGTTCTGGAGCGCGTATTAATGAATTTTTTCATACCTCCGGGTTATTCAGGATCTTTATCCAACCTTACGCCCCCTTCATTCCTGATTGGTCCAAATCAAGGTTATGTCTGGGCCAGATTTTGCATTTCTGAAAATCCAGTGTTTTGGGATACTCAATGGTGGGATGGATCAGGTTATTTCGATGAAGGCGAAACAGAGGATTATCTACTGCATGTACTTCCTCCTCAGGATATTAATCTTCAGAACGATACCATCTTCAATGAAACGTTCTTTTGTTCTGATGCTACAAATACCATTTCTACTGCCGGAGG
>CAYQRU010000191.1:0-5350 GCA_964419945.1 uncultured Bacteroidales bacterium
ATTACGGTGCTCTGCACCTGGTGAATTTCAATGCAATCCTATGTTCTACCAATATTTCGCCACAATGTGGCTTTTTCTCCAGATGCTGAGCACTGCAATCTATGTAGGAATATCAACCACAATAAGACAAAAGGTGCAGAGCTTCGCAATATTTGATGCAAGGATTTGGAGGATATTTAGCAAAAAATCCTGCATTAGTATTTAACCACATTCGTTGCGGATGCTTATTTATCAATGAAAGAGATGTTTCTCAGCTAGTCCTGAATATTGCCTCCTGAAAATCAAAAAAACCCTTTCTCATTGTCGGGAGAAGGGTTTTAAAATACAATGAAGTGCATTCTATCCCAGCATCTCTGCTGTTGGCTCAAAAGTACAAACCAAATTACGATCGCCAAAGGCATCGTCAATGCGCGTAACGGAAGGCCAGTATTTGTCATTTCGGAGGTAAGGTACCGGAAAAGCAGCTTTCTCGCGCGAATAAACATGGCTCCACTCATTGGCAACAACCATCTCACAGGTGTGCGGCGCATTTTTAATTACGCTGTCCTGCAATAACACTTTGTCTTCCTCAATTTCACGCATCTCGTCGCGGATGGTCAGCATGGCATCACAGAAACGGTCGAGTTCTGACAGAGGTTCACTCTCTGTAGGTTCAACCATAAGGGTTCCCACCACCGGAAAAGCAACCGTCGGTGCATGAAATCCGAAATCCATCAGACGCTTGGCAATGTCAATGGCATTTGCTGCCCCAGAGCGGCTGAAACAGTTACAGTCAATGATCATCTCGTGCGCTACCCAACCATTTTTCCCGACATAAAGGATTTTGTAATCACCTTCAAGCCTTGATTTCAGATAGTTGGCGTTGAGAATTGCATATTTGGTAGCCTCTTTCAGCCCTTTGCCACCCAGCAATCTGATGTAGGCGTAGGAGATTGTCAGGATCATGGCACTGCCGTAGGGTGCAGCAGCCACCACCAGGTCACTTTGATCGGTACCTGTTTTTACCACCGGATGCGAAGGCAGGAATGGAACGAGATGTGCTGCAACACCAATGGGGCCAACTCCCGGGCCACCTCCGCCATGTGGGATCGCAAAAGTTTTATGGAGGTTCAGATGACAGACATCAGCGCCAAGAGTAGCAGGATTGGTCAGCCCAACCTGTGCGTTCATATTGGCGCCGTCCATATATACCTGGCCTCCGTTTTCGTGCACAATACGGATTGCATCGAGGATGCCTTCTTCATAAACCCCATGTGTAGAAGGATACGTGATCATAGCAGCGGCAAGATGTTCATGGTATTTTTCAGCCTTTTCTCTGAGATCGGCAAGGTCAATATTGCCCAAAGGATCGGTTTTTACCACAACAACTTCCATCCCGGCCATTGCACTGCTGGCCGGATTGGTGCCATGTGCCGAAGCGGGAATCAGGCATATATGGCGATGTCCCTGTCCCTGGTTTTTCAAATACTCCCTGATGACCAGCAAACCAGTATATTCTCCGGATGCACCTGAATTGGGCTGAAATGAAATACGGTCAAACCCTGTAATTTCGCACAGATCTTTTTCAAGTTGTTCGATAAGCTGGTGATAACCTGCCGCCTGCTCAGTGGGAACAAAAGGATGAATTGCACCAAACTCAGGCCAGCTCATGGCAAACATTTCCGTTGCTGCATTCAGTTTCATCGTGCACGAACCAAGTGGTATCATGGTGCGGTTAAGAGCCAGATCACGGTTTTCGAGTTTCTTCATGAAACGCATCATCTCTGTCTCGTTGTGGTAAGAGTTGAAATGTTCATGCTGCAGATATGTACTCCGGCGTTTAAATTCCGAACCAAACGTTTCGATTTTTCGGCATTCGACCGGATCACATACAAAAGGTTTATAGCTTTTTCCTATCGCTGTGGCAAAAATTTTGAGAATGATATTGATATCGCTTAAGGTAGTAACCTCGTCTATGCTTATGCCCAGAAGGTTATCGTCAATATATCTGAAATTCATTTTATTTTCTATCGCCAGCTTCCGGATATTTCTCATAGCTACGCTGTGTGGCAGCCCAAAACACAAGGTGTCGAAATAATGTTTATTATATTGTTTCAATCCCAGGGCAGTTGCCTCCTGATTCAGAACTCCTGTAAGGATATTGATGTGGCGTGCAATTTCATGAACTCCTTCCGGCCCATGATAAGCCGCCCACATTCCTGACATGATTGCGAGTAAAGCCTGGGCAGTACAGATGTTGGATGTAGCGCGTTCGCGTTTGATGTGCTGTTCACGGGTTTGCAGGGCCATTCTCAGTGCGCGGTTACCTTGTGCATCCACCGAAACGCCAATAATTCGCCCCGGAATAAAGCGTTTGTAGTCCTCTTTGGTCGCAAAATAGCCTGCGTGAGGTCCACCAAAACCCATTGGAAGTCCAAAGCGTTGGGTAGAACCAACCACAACATCAGCACCCCAGTCGCCCGGAGGCGCCAATAATGCCAGGCTCAGCAAGTCGGCAGCAACGGCTACGGGAACACCTGAGGCAGAAGCTTTTTCAGTTAGTTCACGGTAGTCGTTAATGGCTCCCTTTTCATCAGGATATTGCACCATGATGCCAAAAACCTTTTCGTCAGGCACAAATGTATCGTGATCTCCAACCAGGATTTCAATCCCTAAAGGATTGGCGCGAGTGCGAAGTACAGCAATTGTTTGCGGGAACATTCTCCGGGATACAAGAAACACATTTGCGCGGGATTTCACTTTGTCGCGAGGCCGTGCATTGTAAAGCATGATCATAGCCTCAGCAGCAGCAGTACCTTCATCCAGAAGCGAAGCATTGGCCAGGGGTAAACCCGTCATATCACGTATCATGGTCTGATACATCAGCAGTGCTTCAAGGCGTCCCTGAGAAATCTCGGCCTGATAGGGTGTGTAAGAGGTATACCAACCGGGATTTTCAAGAATGTTCCGTTGAATCACTCCTGGCATAATCGTATTGTAATAGCCCAGACCAATAAAAGATTTGAAGAGTTGATTTTTTGAACCCAACTCTTTCAGGTGATGAATAAGTTCAAATTCATTGAGACCGGGGGGCAGATTCAGTTCATTTTTCAACCTGATAGCTGCCGGCACGGTTTGGTCTATCAGTTCATCCAGTGTGCTCAGGCCCATGAACTTCAGCATCTGCGCTGTTTCGTTCCTATCAGGCCCGTTGTGTCGTTTTAGAAAATTGTCAGTTAACATGTAAAGTTTGTAAGATTGCTGATGATTATTGTCCAAAAATGCTTTGTAATAAAGAAACAATCAGCCTGTTCAGTCCGATAGTGGTTCCAACAAACACAATGCTTACCATGCTCATCAGTTTGATCAGGATGTTGAGGCTTGGTCCGGAAGTATCCTTAAAGGGGTCACCAACAGTATCGCCAACGATGGCAGCTTTGTGGGGATTTCCTCCCTTGCCTCCGTGTTTCCCGCCTTCGATATATTTTTTAGCGTTATCCCATGCGCCTCCGGAATTGGCCATCATAACTGCCAGAACAAATCCACTTGTAAGAGCACCAGCAAGCAATGCAATCACTGAAGCAGGTCCGAATAAAATTCCCACAACAACGGGCGTTATAACTGCCATCAGCGAGGGTGTGATCATTTCACGCTGTGCACCTTTGGTGCTGATGGCAACGCAACGTGCATAATCGGGTTTGTCTTTTCCGAGAAGTATACCTGGAAATTCTTTAAACTGGCGTCTGACTTCTTCTACCATTGCCTGGGCAGCGCGTCCAACAGCACCCATTGACATTGCAGAAAATACAAAAGGCAATACAGCACCAATGAATAATCCAATAAGGACTAAAGGATCAAGAACATTTACGGTAAGATGCCATAAACCATCTGCGAACTCAAGAAAGCTGTCGTATCCTGACCCTTCGGCGCTGGCATAAGATTTTTCCCACTGATCGAAATGAACCATGTCAAGCTTCAATGCCTCCATGATTTTATGTCCGTACTCGGCAAGTAATGCTAAAGCCGTAAGTGCAGCACTGCCAATGGCAAAACCTTTTCCTGTAGCAGCAGTGGTATTTCCAAGTGCATCGAGAGCATCAGTGCGTTTGCGAACTTTCGGATCCATATGTGCCATTTCAGCTATCCCACCGGCATTATCAGCTACCGGGCCATATGCGTCTGTTGCCAGTGTAATCCCCAGTGTACTAAGCATTCCTACGGCAGCAAGGCCAATACCGTATAATCCGAACATACCTCCACCAGCGAAATAATATGCACCCAGAGTGGCAATAACAATAGTAATCACAGGAACAGCGGTTGATTTCATGCCAAGAGCGATCCCACCGATGATCACAGTAGCTGGGCCTGTTTGTGCAGTTCCGGCAAGATCCTGCGTGGGTTTGTAATTATCAGACGTATAATATTCAGTAAAATAACCTATAATGTTTCCTGCAATCAGGCCAACCATCATCGCACCCCATAAACCAATACTCTCTAAGCCCAAAAGTCCCCAAACAATAAAAAATGATGCAACAGAAATGATGGCTGTAGAACTATAGATGCCGGTTCTCAATGCCTTGAGCAATGTTTTCTGGGTTGCATCGTCCTTGGCTTTTACAAGGAATGTTCCCAGTATGGATGCAAGTACGGCAACCACAGCGATTAAACCAGGCAATTGTATGTAGCGGATAACCATTTCCTCACCACCGGCTGCAAGTGCACCTACAGCTCCCAAAGCCATGGTGGCAACAATTGATCCAACATAACTTTCGTAAAGATCTGCACCCATTCCAGCCACATCACCCACGTTATCGCCAACATTGTCTGCGATGGTAGCGGGATTTCTCGGATCGTCTTCCGGAATTCCGGCTTCAACCTTTCCGACAAGGTCGGCTCCCACATCAGCAGCCTTGGTGTAAATTCCACCACCAAGACGTGCGAACAATGCCATTGAAGATGCCCCCATCCCGAAGGTGATCATTATGGGAGGAATTTCATATATAGGAACCACAAATACGTAACGAAGTAGGAGATACCATATGGCAAGGTCTAACAAGCCCAACCCAACGACAGTCATACCCATTACAGTTCCGGAATTGAAAGCGACCCTGAGACCGGAGTTCAGGTTTTCGCTGGCTGCCTGGGCGGTACGGGCGTTGGCTTTAGTGGCGACACGCATCCCGATGTATCCTGCAAGCCCCGAGAAGAAGCCTCCGGTGATAAATGCTACAGGAACAAACTCAGAAAGCCATCTCTCGCCTGTAATCAAAGGCAATACCCATGAAATAAATCCCAACAAAATAAAAAGCACGATGAAAAACATTCCAACCACCTTATATTGTTGCCTCAGGTAGGCCATTGCACCTTCCTG
>CAYQRU010000192.1:0-5245 GCA_964419945.1 uncultured Bacteroidales bacterium
CATTGGGGGAATATATTGTTTGTTTTTGAAAAATTGATAACCCTTGATTGTTTTAGCCAATGGTTTTATGCAAATTAAGAAGTTAGCCTTTTCTTTTTTTGAGTTATTTATCCATCTGCCGTATAAATGTTTCCAGTTAATGTTTTCCAAATTCATCCAGCCATGAAAAAACAAATAACCCTTTCTGGATTGATCACTCTTCTGACTGTGAGTTGTTTCACTTTGTTTTCGCAGAACCCTGAACAAAAGAAGAATTTACTAATCCTTTCAGAAGAATTTGAAAAACAATTTATTAATAGAAAATCGGAAGCACTTCGACTAGCCACATCACTGAATATTCCAGTCAGAATAGAATCAGAAACAGGGCAAGTGATTGAGCTTATACACTTTGAAAGTGGAATGCCTGTTTACTACATAACCAATAATTACGGCGGTGCCAGCCTGATCAATACAGATAAAGTTTATCCAGGTGGTAGTGCAGGATTAAATCTGACAGGTGCCGGTCAAATACTCGGAATCTGGGATGGTGGAAAGGTTCGCGATACACACCAGGAGTTCAACGGACGAGTTACCCAGGTAGACAATGCTTCAACATTAAGCAGCCATTCAACCCACGTTGCAGGTACTATGATTGCTACCGGAACAATCGGAATAGCAAAGGGAATGTCGTTTCAGGCAAATCTTGATGCTTACGACTGGAACAATGATTATGCAGAAATCACTGCCGCGGCAGCAAACGGGCTAAAAGTTTCGCAACACTCATACGGTTACCTGACAGGTTGGTACTATAACACCACAAACTTAAACTGGTACTGGTATGGTGATACTACTATCAGCCGTATTGAAGACTATTTTTTTGGTTTTTATGACACCTATGCAAGGGATCTTGACCAGATCTCCTACAATGCACCATACTATTTACATGTCAAATCTGCAAGTAACGATCGGGGCGAGGGCCCTAATCCCGGTAGCTCGCATTATGTATGGGGTAATAATAATTGGATGACAAGCACCACAGTACGCGAATATGACGGTGGAGATGATGGATACGACTGCATATCGAGAAATGCTGTTTCTAAAAATATTCTCACCGTTGGCGCTGTCAGTGAAACACGTGACATGGCCTATTTCAGCGGCTGGGGGCCTACTGACGATGGCAGAGTGAAACCTGATATTGTTGCAAAAGGTGTATCTGTTTACTCCTCTCTTTCAACAACCGATAATTCTTACGGAACCTATAACGGTACATCCATGTCGGGACCAATGATCAGCGGCTCAATTGGTTTGCTACACCAACATCAGCATAATCTTGATCCTGGTGTATTTTTGCTTGCTTCCACCATAAAAGCACTTGTTATTCACAGCGCTGACGACAATATCAGTGGCGCTCCTGGCCCTGATTACCGTTTTGGCTGGGGATTGATGGATACACAAAAAGCTGCTGAAATAATGAGCCACAACACATTGGCCAACGGAATTCATATTCAGGAATTAACGCTTGACAACGGAAATGTAATCAGCATCCAGGTAAAAGCCAATGGCGGAGAACCACTTCGTGCAACTATTGTATGGTCAGATGTACCGGGAACTCCGGTTTCTCCTGCCCTCAATCCTTCAAACCTTATGCTTGTAAATGACCTGGATGTTCGTATCACCGATCCTTTTTTAGCTTCATTTTATCCTTATGTGCTGAATCCGGCAAGTCCTTCATCTCCAGCTACTACTGGTGATAATTTTCGAGATAACGTTGAGATGGTTCACATTGCTTCGCCCATTGCACAAGGTACTTATGAAATTAGAATATCGCACAAAGGCACTCTCACCGGAGGCAGCCAAATATTTTCCCTGATTGTTACTGGTAACCAAGAGGTTACTTCGATTTCAAACCCAATTAGCTTAAATGCGAATGCTATTGATTTGGACAAAATCAATGTTGAATGGGAAAAAAATAATAATTCAGACAATGTAATGCTGGCGTGGTCAGAAATAAATTCATTCGGGACACCAGTTAACGGAACCATATATCTGCCCGGACAAAATATTCCTGGTGGGGGGATTGTTTTATATCGCGGGAATCTTAATGGTTTTGAACATATTGATCTTAATGCTGCTACCACATACTACTACAAAGCCTTTTCATATAATCCAGATAACTTTTATTCTTCCGGTCGTATCGCTCAGGCCACAACTCAATGTTTTATTATCTCATCACTTCCATTTTCAGAGGATTTTGCTTCGGCCACTACTCTTCCTACTTGCTGGGAAATTGCTGATAATCAAGGTAATGGACAGGTATGGAAATTTGGACAAATTACCGGTTATTCTCCAAACCCAAACCTGGCACCCAACTACGCTTACCTGAACAGTGATGCCTATGGAAGCGGAAATTCCCAAAATACAGATTTGATTACACCTGTTATTGATTTAAGCAATTATCGTGATGTAACATTGAGCTTCTCTCATTTTTATAGGCATTATCTTTCTGCCGCAACTCTTTATTACAGTATCAACAATGGTGCATCATGGGTTCAAATTGACCAATGGGTATCCACTACCAGTAATCCCGCAACATTCAGTCAGTTGATTCCTGGTCTCTCGGGCCAATCACAGGTTAGGATCAAATGGAATTTTAGCGGTACTTGGGGTTATTACTGGGCCGTTGATGATATTCATTTCACAGGCATTCTTATTGATAAACCAGTGGTTAATACATTATCGGTTTCTGCTGTATCAGTTATAAGTGGTTTTGCTCATGGGAGCGTAACAAATTCGGGAACTTCTGCTGTCAGCGACCGGGGATTTTGCTGGAATATTTCTCCCGATCCTACACTTGAAGGCAACTATGTTTCTGCAGGCCAAGGAACGGGCGATTTTTCAGCAGAAATTTTTGGTCTGCAGTCTGGTACTACTTATTATGTACGAGCTTATGCTGTTAATCTTTCCGGTACTTCCTACGGAGATAATAAATTGTTTACCACTTATTGTTCAGAAAGCAATGCCATTCCATATTCTGAGAATTTTAACGGTTTAACCAATATTCCAAATTGCTGGTTCCGTCAAAACAGTGAAGCAACACCAGTATTCAACTGGATGGTTGGCACCACTACCAATGGTGTACTTGGTTCAACAACACCTTATGCTTATGCCACCTACACCGGAAGTACTGCCGGTTCGGCAATGCTGGTTAGTCCTCCTTTTGATTTTACAGGATATACCAACGTGACTATTTCGTTCAGACATCGCTACTATCGCTCACACAGCGGAGCCGGTACTGCTTCATTTGAATATAGTATTGACGGTGGAACGAACTGGGTATTACAGAATCAATATACATCATCTTTCAATTCCACAAATTATTTGAACAATATAGTTGCTTTATCAGGTCAGGATAATGTTCGATTCAGATGGCGCCTGACATCATTGGCATCTGCTTCGAATAGAACAAGGACCTATAGCTTTGATAGTCTGGTTATTACAGCAATCCCAATCAATTTCTATGCGGATTTTACTGCAAACAAAACCAATCTTTATCTGAACGACCCGGTTATTTTCACCGATGCTTCCGGATCACAAGCAACAAATTGGAGCTGGGACTTTGGTAGTGGGGCCCTCCCTCCAACAGCGAATACAAAAGGCCCGCACATGGTTAGTTATGAATCCCCTGGATTCAAAACGGTAATGCTTACAGTGAACGGAACCGTAGTCAAAACAAAAACTAATTACATCAGTGTCACAGAAACCGCCATTTTACCGCCAAGGCAACTGGTTGGTTCTGTATATAATTATACGGATGTTTCTGTTTCCTGGCTGTCACCCTTATTAAATGATGGTTTTGAACATTATAACAATTTCAACCTCAATTTCGGTAATTATATCCAGCGAGATATTGACAATGCTCCTACCTATGGATTAAGCAGTGTTTTCTTTGAAAACATTTATTATACCGGAGCATTCATCATATTTGATCCTTCGAATGTGACTCCTCCTCTGACATCAGGTTGGGAATCTTTCGAGGGTAAAAAATACGCAGCTTGTTTTGCCGCCACGACTCCTCCGAACAACGACTGGCTAATAACGCCTCCGATAAAAGTATCAGACGGTGAATCGTTTGGTTTTTATGCCAAATCCTATACTGCAACCTACGGACTGGAACGTTTCAAAGTAGGAGTATCTGTTTCAGGAACCCAGCCGGAAGATTTTACCATTATCTCTGCCGGTAATTATCTTGAAGCTCCCACTTCCTGGACAAAGTTTTCATTCGATCTGTCAGCTTATGAGAATCAGGTAGTCCGCCTTGCTATCATTTGCGTTTCAAATGATGCTTTTGTTTTTATGATAGATAAGCTGATGATTGAGGGCGAAACTGAATCGGATCAAACAACAACAGTTGATAATATTCCTGAGCCGGAAGATTTCTTTGTTGAATTGGAGAAAACAACCGGAACCTGGATTCCCACGATGGAACCTGTTGAAATGATGCTTCCAACTTCGTTTGGCAATTATAATGTTTACCGCAACGGAGACCTGATCGGATCAACCTCTGATTTTTCTTACACAGATCCCGACCTTGCTCCAGGCATTTACAATTACACCATAACCGCCAATTATTTTAATCCTGCTGTTGAATCAGCACCTTCAAATGTCCAACAACTTGTTGTAAACATAAGCATCTGGAGAGGAAGCCTCGGCAGTAACTGGTTTACAGACGGAAACTGGTCGGGTAATAAAACACCAACCGGTAATGATCATGTGATCATTCCTTATTCCGGAATCACTCATTTTCCTGTTATTGCTGATAATTTGGCCGAATGTATGGATCTTACAATCGAAGAAAATGCCTCGCTTGTCACTTCAGTAACAGGATCATTAACAAGCAATGGAATTCTAACCAACCAATCCGGAACATCCGGTTTGATTATTGAAAGTGATGCCACCGGAACCGGATCGCTTATTCACAACACTTCTCATGTGGAAGGCACCATCGAACGATATATCCCGGCTGCCGGTTATCATTTAGTATCTGTTCCAGTTACCCAGTCTAGCAATCCAACATCTTTACTATTCCTCTGGTCTTATTTGTTTGAATATGATATACCTGATCAAAAATGGGTCGGACTGGGAGCTCCTACTGGTACACCTCTGTTTACTGATAAAGGTTATATGATCTGGAAATATCCCGGTCCTGCTTCATGGCAACCTGATACAACATATTCATTTGCCGGACAATTGAATAACGGCACTTTCC
>CAYQRU010000193.1:0-5177 GCA_964419945.1 uncultured Bacteroidales bacterium
ACAATACCTGTTTGATCTCTCAGCAAAGCAGACAGGCTTGTACCTCATCAGGGTAGTGAAGGGTGATGAAATTGGAGTTGAGAAATTATTAAGGCAATAGGCTTTTGTTCAGATGCCACCGTATGAAAACGGTGGCATCTTTTCTTTTGATAAAAAACTCAAAACCAAATAAAACCTGGATCAAAAACATGTAATCAAATAGAAACTCACGGAGTATACCGAAAATCCGAAACAGAGTAGGCAACATAACAAAATCAACCTTATGAAGAAAACAACCATGACCATGATGCTGCTCGTGGCAACTATTGTTTGCGCAGCACAACCCGGCAGTTTCAGCAATGTAACTGCCACGCAACGCACCGATGGCACTGCTAAGGTGGATATTTATTTCGACCTCAGCGGACCTGCACTAACCTACTATGTAAGCCTGGAGGTAAGTTTTAACAACGGTGCCAATTACTGGCCTATCACCGCAACCGCTATCACCGGTGATGTTCAGATAGACGAAGGCACCGGTTACCATATTGTATGGGACGCATTACAAAGCCACCCTAACCGTTTCAGCGATGAAAGCAAGATCATGCTGGTGGCCACTGCGGCTTCTACCCTCAATCCCTGCCCCGGAACACCCACCGTTACCGACATTGATGGCAATATTTATAACACCGTGCTCATTGGAACGCAATGCTGGATGAAGGAAAACCTTCGAACCACCCGGTTCAGAGATGGATTTGGTATTTATCCGTATTATAAATGGTATAGCAATGATATTTCATATAAGTACAAATATGGCGCACTTTACCAATGGTATGCCGTAAGTTCGGCACATGGCATTTGTCCGGAGGGCTGGTACGTACCATCAACGAATGAATGGAATATTTTGATTAATTTAATATCAGGGGGTGCATCCGGCGCAGGGTATCATTTAAAATCATGCAGACAAGTAAATTCACCACTTGGTGGTGATTGCAACACGCAGGAACATCCGCGCTGGAATGAGAATATATTTTATGGTACAGACGCTTTTGGCTTTTCAGCGTTGCCAGGAGGTGGTTATCTTGAATCCAATGCACCTATCGGATCACGTGGATGTTGGTGGACATCCAGTATGTATAATGCTAACATTTCTTATTACCAGCTCATGTATGAATACAGCGATGCTGTGCAGGAGAGCAATACAAATATTTATAGTTTTCTGTCGGTGCGTTGTATAAAAAGTATAGAGTAAGCAAAACTATTAAAACTATTGTATGAAAATAAATGATTTGAAATCAATTTTCATCTTCTTCCTGCTTGCTTTGGTCTCCGGATTACATGCACAGGAAGTCGGTTTCGGATATTCCGTGCCTTTGATCCTGGATAACAGGATCAGCGAAGCTTTACCGGTTTTTGCCGAATCAGAAACATTAGCACTCGATACAAGGATTAGCGAGGCTCTGCCGGTTTTCGGCGTTTCCGGTTCCTTTGCTTATGATGCCAGCATCAGCGAAGCACTGCCATTTTATGCTTTTACTGATGTGTTTGCGGTATTTACTGTTTTAACCATTCACATAGATAACACCGCTATATCACCTCCTACAGATACCTGCATGCAGGCATTGCAGACTATTATTCTTTCAGATGTCCTGGTTGAAAGCAATGCAAGTATCACAATGGCTGCCGGAGAAAACATCCTGATTCAAACACTTGCCCAGGTTGAAAGCGGAGCATATTTAAGGGCTTACATTGATAACACCTGGCTCGTGTGTCAGCAAATGGAAGGCATGCTTGCTGCATCAGTTTTTCAGGATGATGCCGTCATTGAATGGCCTGAACTCAGGAATCTTGAGCTATTTTTCAGTGTCTATCCCAATCCCGCCTCCGGTCAGTTTACACTTGAACTTAACGATGTAGCAGAATCTTCAACCATCAAGGTTGAAATCTTCAACATGTTTGGTGAGCGTGTGATGAATATGGAACTGCCCGCAATGAAACAATACCTGTTTGATCTCTCAGCGAAGCAGACAGGCTTGTACCTCATCAGGGTAATGAAGGGTGATCGAGTGGGAATGACAAAAATCCTATTACAGTAACCAGTATGATCCTGACGGGGTTTAAAGCCCCGTCAGGAATATTATAATAATTTTGATTGACGTCTTCATATTATGTTTTATTGAATAATTCTTAAATTGTGTTTTATGAAAGCCAGTCATTTTTACAGACACAAGCTGATTATTTGTGGACTACTAGTCCCTGTTTTTGTTACAGCTCAAACCTACCACTCAGTCAACGACGTATATACCGACCCTTCAATTCAGGAAGGAGATACGTTATGGGTAATGGGTTATTATGAACATCCTGAACGAAGCTTTCTTCTTGAAGATTACGGAGACAGGATCAAAAAAGAACCACTTCCACCACAAAGTTCCTTGATTATTGCAGGTGTTCTGCCTCCCGATTCTGCCTGGTACGGCGGATTTATTATAGCAAAAGGTACTATTCATTTTCAAACCGATCTGTTTCCTTATCATTTAGAAGACACATTGATTGCAGTATTAGAAGTTTTTGAAACACAAGTGATTTTAACTTCATTTGAAATACCCGAACCGGAAAGCAAAAACGAGGTTATTCCTAATGCAGAAACCAGAGAATGCGACTCCTGCAAATTTGCCATTCTGATCAGCGGAGGTATCAGCTTCAGGCAAAACTCACGTGGTTTTTGGGAAGATCTTGCCAGGCTTTATCAGTTTAAAGTTAACCATGAAGGTTATTGCCCGGCAAATGTTATTGTGCATTACTATCATGGCAGCGATAGTATTCCGAAAGGAAGCAATGGATTGCCGGATACCAGGATTCCAGCAGAACAGGTAAAAATTGCCTCTGCCGGTTCTATTTCAAATTCCTTTATTGAGATTTCAAAAAGGGTTAAGAAATGCACCAGCAACAATAAAAAGTCGGTATTTCAGAAAATGGTAACCAATCATGGTTCAGAAACGGGAAGTATTTGTCTGCTGGGCAGCCAGAAACTTAGTCCGGCCGTGCTTTACATCGGACAGCAACTCATCATTGATTCGTGCTGTTCCACTGTATATGATGAGTTTACCCAATGCTACGGCGGACACGCTGTTGATATGATGGCAAAGCTGAATACCAGGCAGAAAGCCAACATTTTCATCAACTCTACTGCTGATAAAACCCCCTCATTTGCACCGCCAGATGTAGGATGTAAATTTCTGAAAGCAAAACTCACTGCGCTTGAAACAGGAAAATCCTACAATGAGGCAGTTGCAATAGCGCAGAAAGAATATGATACGTATTTGCAGCAACTAGTGAATAAATACCATTTACGGGCGCAATATTGGAGGGAAAACCCCACTGCACCCAATGCAACTGCCGAACTTGAGTCGGCTTTAGAAGATAGCACCGACGCTGCCAATGCGATCGGTAAATCAAGAAATGTGGTGATAACTGATTTTAAAGATTATTGCGAATGGAAGTATTTCGTTATTCCCAAAGGAGGGCAGTTAATACTTGATTTCAGCGGAAATCCGAACCAATCAGGCGATGTGTGTGTATATACCGAAACGCCATCAACAGTGCCTGATGAGAATGTGATCACTAAAGTCAAAGTGTGGAACTGGAATATCGAAGGTTCAGCGCATTACACAAATGGGAACAAACGGAGGGTGATCAATGGATTGCCCGATAAGGAACAAAAGATAAAAATCCATAACGATAACGGACAATTTACTTTACGGGCCACATCCTCTGCTAAACAGGAACTGGCCGAATCGCCTTCAAACCAGACGCAGTCAACAGGCTTTTCGTTTGGAGGCAATGATGGTTCTCCAATTGAATTTGGTATAATTACAACACCCAACTATTACCTTTCTATTATCACAGGTTTACCCAGATCGTTAGAAACATTACCCCGTTTTATGGGTGGCGATTATGTGAATAGCTTCAGATTTTTCTTTCCGAGATATCCGGAATTTGATCTTTATTATTCAGATATGGAACTAATACTGAACATTTGTGAGGTGATTGAGCCTGGATACCTATGGGTTACGAGTAACGCAGTTGGAAATTTAACTTATTCACAATATATATCTTTACCCGGAACATACTCATTCCATTTGGGAGATTTTGTAACTGGTTCTTATGTTAAAATGATCAATCTTGATACCCCGGACACACCAAAGGCAAAAGTCTTATTTGCTTTTGATTCCTGGGGATTGAGAAGTCGCCACGTGCCACCAATTCCGGAAATCAGAAATCTACAAAATATTACTGTTGCCGGCGGACAGGAAATATGCTACGATGCTGCTCAATCCATCACCCTTGCCGGCGATAATACCTCATTTGTGGTTGAAAATTATGCTGTGGCCAACTTTGCTGCCGGGCAAAATATCCTGATGAAAGAACATACTCATTTTCAAAGCGGCTCATCAGTGAGGGTGTTTATTGATCTGACCGGAGATTTTTGCGCGATTCCTGAAACGATAATGTCCAACCCGGTAAAGGACATCATTATTGCAGAACCTTCTGTTGCCATAAGCAGTAATCAAACACTTTTCCAGATTTATCCCAACCCTACGTCCGGCAAATTCTCGCTTTATTTTACTGAAAATGATCTGTCGGCAATCACTTCGGTGGAAGTCTTCAACATGCTGGGTGAAAAGATACTAAGTGTTGAACCTGCAAATATAAATCAGTATTATGTTTTCGATTTAACAAACAGACAAACAGGGCTTTATATTATAAGAGTGATAAAGGACAATGAAATGGGAGTGGAAAAAATTATTAAGCAATAGAACATCAGCGGTAATCTACGATGTACTGAATATTGTCGCTTCGGATTCAACCAAACACTAACTTTAAAAACTTAAGAAAATGGGAAAAAAGAAATTGCTAACGATTGCTGCAACGGTAAGCCTGATTGTCTGTACCCTGGCTGTCAACGCTCAAACCTACCACTCAGTAAACCAAGTATATACCGACCCTTCAGTACAGGCGGGTGATACATTGTGGGTAGTGGGTTATTATGAATATCCTGAACGAAGCTTTCTGCTTGAAAACTACGGAGACAGGATCAAAAAAGAACCCCTTCCTCCCCAGAGCCTGTTGATTATTACCGGAGTTCTGCCACCTGATTCAGCCTGGTATGGCGGGTATATCATAGCTAAAGGTACGGTTCA
>CAYQRU010000194.1:0-1716 GCA_964419945.1 uncultured Bacteroidales bacterium
AAGCAATTGGCGGGGAATTTTTGGAATAAACAAGCCATATACCATCAAATTATTTGTGAAATTAACCAAAACCTGAAAACCATGAAAAATATAACCCTAAGCATGATTGCGGCAGCGATAATTGCCGCTGTTTTCTTTGCTTGCAGCAAGCAGGAATCAAATGAAGTTTCAACGCTGCAGAAACAAAAGCTGACAATGAATGAAGATGGCCTAGCCATCATGAACAAAATCATCTCATTCAGAGAAAAAGTAGATAATCAACGCAGGAATCTTCATTTCAAAAGCGGGGAGCTGATTAACGCTGATGACGCCCGTTGGAACATTGAGACTCTTTTCAATGTTACTTACGGCTTTCCGGATGAACTTTATGTGAAAACCGAAGCAGATACGGCAACATTGTATCTTCCGGTTAACAGCACAGGAATGACATCCCTTGACAATGTCATTGCACTGTATGAAGATTGCATTACCCTGGTTTCTTCATTCTATCAAAATAGCAGCTTTCAGGACAAGGGCTTTGTATTGCTAACCCTGAACGGTGGTGAGGTTGTAAATGGACAAATGCAGCTTTTTCTGAGAGCCGTAACAGGGGAGAAGGATACCCAGTGGCAGCCGTTTGGAGCAAATGATTCTTTATACTACGGATATTTATATGGTTACTGTAATTTAAGTAATTCTGGAGATACAGATGCAGCCACAAAAATTCAGGAAGCGGTGATGGCCAATAAACCATTGATATCTGTGCCACCTCCATACAGATTAATTTATGTAAATCCTGAGACCATCACACGCACTGGCAATGAATACACCAACGAGTATAACGAATACCTGATATTTTACATAGAGAGGGAAAACGGGGACTTTACTCCGGATGATAAATGCCTTGTTCCTGATGAAATGAATTTTCACTTCTTTGGCCAACAGGAAGTGATTTACAATCGTTTGCCAGCCGAACTTGAAAAACCATCTAACTGGACTTTTATGAATTGCGTGATAGAGGGAAAACATGATTTTATCCCGAATCAATATCAGTTCATTCATCATAAGAATCTATTGACATACGCCTACCGCTATGTAGTACTGATACATGAGATACCTCTTCCTTCTGAACTTTAATCATCGTTGACGTAGTATCATGAGAATACATGAAAACGCTCTATTAACTATTAAAAGAATCACAGGCATATTGCTGGCCTTGCTGTTATGTTTGGTGATAAATGCTCAAAATTCATTTGAAATAACTTACTCAACCGGAGATGATGAGGTTCTAGTAAGTGGAGAAATGGAATTGTCAGGAAATACAGTTTTCGTAGGTTATAAAGGAACTTATGCAGGAAAAATATTCGATGCCTTTATTATGAAGGTGTATCCCGATGGCACTTACATTACAAAACAATTCGAAGAGGAAGGAAGGCAATCCACATTCGGTGCAATTGTAGTGCTTGACAATGGTAATTACCTTGCTATTGGCGCATATACTTACACAGGTAATTATCAAAGCAGGGAAAACCTTTGGGTGGTAACGCTTGATTCTGATCTGGAGATTGTGAATGAAAAAAGTTACCTGATTCATCCGGACTTCCTTGGATTTGGTGCCGGGTGGCAAAAAATCGTGGATAATGAGGGAAATATTGCATTAGCAGGAGTTGCCTATCGGGAAGTACCCCCACCTTATGCCAGCCCTAAAACCGATTTTGTCATGTTTAAGATCAATCA
>CAYQRU010000194.1:1816-5173 GCA_964419945.1 uncultured Bacteroidales bacterium
AAGTTTTTTGGCGGAGATATTCATTACCAAACCTTTGGCGTGCTTGCCACTCTCGACAACAACTGTATCATCTTTGGCACTACTTATACCAATCCCCACGGAATTGGAGAAAATGATATTTTCATTCGCAAAGTACTCAGGGAAGAACTCGGGATTATAACAAACATTGAAAAGGTTGAACACCCTGGCCTGCAGTCCAGAATGTGGCCCAATCCTGCCACAGATGAATTAAATGTAAGCCTCGAAGGCATACAATATGGCAATGAAACAAGGTTTCAGATTTTTACAATTTCGGGATACAAGGTTTTTGACAGCCGTCTTTCGGCAACTGGTAACCTGCTCAGGGTAAATCTACGCACGCTTGATGCAGGTGTTTACATGTACAATATAATGAAGGATAATGGCCAAGTTTTATCAGGCAAGTTTATGAAAATCAAATAATATGGAATAAAAATCAACGAACATGAAAAAAATCTTATTCATTGTCTTATTAAGTGTTGCAACTGTTAGCAGATTAGCAGCCCAATGCAATACTGTGAATTGTTCAGGTACTACAGCCAGCGGTACAAACGCAAGCGCTATCGGTACAAATACAACTGCTTCCGGACATTCTGCTTTTGCATCTGGGAATTTAACTCAGGCAACCGGTAATTTTTCCTCTGCAATCGGAGCCAATGTTACGGCAACTGCTGATCTTTCAATAGTTATCGGACGTTTCCTTCAAGCAGGTGGAGGGCAATCAATTGTTATAGGGAGTGGTAAAAATAATACTACGCGCCTAATAAATGGTTTTTCTAATACATTGATGATAGGCTTCAGTAGCGATAAGCCAACCTTTTTTGTAAGTGAAACCCCTTATGGTTTCCAGACTGGTAAAATCGGTATTGGCAACGTCACCTCCCCTCTAGCCAAAATTCATTTGCTTTCTGATGTAAACGAAGCAGCTATTTTAAGACTCGAGCACCAGACAAGCGGAACAGGGCAATACGCACAAATGCTTTTGGGCACACATAGTATCCGGGCTGGCAATAATGAGAATATGGTATTTACCACACCTGATCCAAATAAGAATTTTTTATTTGTAAATGGAAAAGTGGGTATAGGCAACTCATTCAATCCGTCAGCTGCATTGCACGTCCGGGCACAGGCAGAAGAAGACGCAAGACTCTTGCTTGAAGCAACAGGTGAAAGAAGTAGAGCCATTTTGAATTTCAGCGGGGGAGATGGCTATATCGGAACAACAAGTGAAGGCAAGTCAATAAATTTCACTATTGGTGAAACCATAAGAATGACTGTTCAAAGGATGAATGGATTTGTGGGAATAGGAACAACAACTCCGAATGCAAACCTGCATGTTGTTGGAAATGTAAATGTTGCCGGTAATATTCTGATCAATAACAATTCTACAATAACCAGTGACAGACTTGGCCGTTTTGCCAATGGCTCAGCTGGCGCACCGGCATACTCCTTTTCGGAAAACACCACCACCGGCATGTATAAGCCATCAAACAATATTTTAGCCTTCTCTACAAACGGTTCAGAAAAAATAAGGATCTCAACAAATGGAAATGTGGGGGTAGGCATGATAAATCCCGCAAGTAAATTACAAGTTAATGGCAATGCTGCAATAGGATATGTTTCAGCTACTTCAGCCCCGTCAAATGGATTAGTCGTTAGCGGCAATGTTGGTATCGGTACATCCAACCCCACAGCAAAGTTAGAAGTTACCGGACAAATTAAAATTACCGGAGGTAACCCAGGTGTAAGCAAGGTGTTAACTTCCGATGCCTCAGGATTAGCTTCATGGGAAACGTTATCAGCAGTTAATATTACATCAGGCACCCTGCCGGTTGCAAGAGGCGGCACAGGGCTAAGTTCGGTAAATTCAGGCAGAATACTTTTTGGTGGGAGTGATGCTTTAAGTACTTCTGATAACTTGTATTGGGATAATAGCAGTGAGAGATTGGGGATAGGAACCACCACCCCCGGTGCAGCCTTGCATATTAGACGAGAAGGTATAAATACTAAGTATGGATATGTAAACAGGATAGAGTTAGCAGGAAATGTTGATAGTATTCATCTTACTAAAGCTTTTGACATAAAAGTTGTTAATTCAGGAAGTAATACTACCATAGACGACATATTTGTTATTTGGGGGAGTGGCAATATTACTACCAAAGGGAATTCATTTCATTTTAACAATGATGGGAATAGTGATGTGACTTCAACCATTCGTACTGATGCAGGCCCATTAAGATTTCAAACAGGCAGTAGTAACACCAGAGTGACAATTACCGAGGAAGGCAATGTGGGGATAGGAACCTCAAATCCCCAACGAAAACTAGAAGTTGCCGGCGACATTGAATTCACAGGTGATTTATACAAAAACGGACAGATTTTTAGCGGCAGTAAATGGACTGTATCAGGAAACAACGTATATCGCAATGTTGGAAATGTAGGTATAGGAACAGACGACCCCAAAGCAAAACTACAGGTTCAATGTTTTAAGGCAGGTAGCTATAGCAGCAATCATAATGATTATCTTGTTGCATATACCGGATTCGGTATTGGATGGGATGGGAATCAATGGAGAACACCTGGAGACGGAGCAAACAATGCTGCAGGAATGATTGCAAGTAGTATCGGTAGCGGGAAAATGTATTTTTATACATTCCCAAGGACAGGAACAGGTGATCAAGCTATTAATGATTCAGAGCTGAACAACTATAGAAGATTAACCATTACAAATAATGGTTATGTAGGCATAGGTACAACCTCTCCTGAGGCTTTGCTGCACGTAAATGGCTCAGTAAAAATAAACAGCAACCTAAACGCAACACAGGTTAATGTAAATGGTACGATATATGCTAAACAGATCAGAGTTCGTCAGAATGTGCCTAATTCCGACCATGTTTTTAAGAAGGATTATTATCTTATGCCACTTCGGGATGTAGAGCAATTTATCCGGAAATACGGTCACCTGCCTGAAGTACCCTCTGCTGTTGAATTTCAGGAGGATGGATACCTGGTTGGGGATATGGATGACCTGTTGCTAAGAAAAATTGAAGAACTCACTCTTCATATTATTGAGTTAAATAAGCAATTTGAAGCGCTTGAGCTGGAATTTTCAAAACTGAAAAATAAAGATAATTAACTTTCCTTCACCGCAAAACCAAAAGGTTATGAAAAAATTAATGATGAAATACATTGGGTTATTAATTGTTCTGATTTTTCAGTTCAATCAAGTATATACACAAGAAAGCATCGAAGCCTACAAAACCCGGCTAACGGCCCAGGAATTGAGGCAGGTTGATTTTACCAGGCCAATAAACATCACCGCAACTGAGGATAGAAAAT
>CAYQRU010000195.1:0-5012 GCA_964419945.1 uncultured Bacteroidales bacterium
CATGAATCCGCATCCATTTTCATTTACCAATGGTGATTTGAATAGTGATGGAGTGATAAATGTGCTGGATGTTACAGGGATCGTCAACATGATTATTGGAGACATGAATTCAACCAGGTTTGATCATTAAAAAAACAATTCCTGAAAATTTAACAAATGAATTATTCTGGACAATGAGTTTAACAATGTTTATTCACCTTTAATCCTTGATATTATGAAAAGAGAATTACTTTTATCTGCTTTATTGGTAGCCTGGCTCACTCTGAGCGCGCAGCCTTACCATCAAAACTGCCGTTTAAGCACTGTGAAGCAGCAGCAACGCAACATTGATGAATCCCGGTTCAACAGAACGGAACCTTTTCAAAGCTTCAGTTTGCCCCAAAAGCCGGTGATTGATGCCGGAGACCGCAACCCCGTTTCCATTATTACCATCGGAGAATCTGCCAACGCCTATGGCCTTTACAATGGCGGTCGTACAGCCTTGTGGGCAGACAACAACCTGAACACTGTAACATGTGTACACCGTATGCTCATCCCTCCCGGAAGTGGTTACATAGCTTATGACCTCTCAACCGATGGCGGTCTGAGCTTTACCAACAACATCCAGGTTTATAACCCCACTTTTGGCGGAGCCAATGCCCGTTATCCACAGGGAGTTATTTACAATCCTGCCGGAAATACCGTTCCCGGCAATGCATATTTTGCCTATTTAGTTCCCACACTCGATGGCAGTAACACAGGTGGTGCAACCTGGGGCGGTTATTGTTTTGGAGTTCACAAATTAAATCAGACACAACCGCCTACCCAGCATTGCTCGTCATCGCAAGGTGCTTTCAGGCAAAACGTTCCTTCAGCCATGACGATTAATCCTGCGAATGGTGATATGTGGGTCTTCGAACCATCACTTATTGGCGGATTGGGCAATCAATACACCGATAGTCTGTTAATTACCAAAGGTACCTGGGACTCTGTTCAAAACGATTATTCATGCACCCGTTGGTTGATGTATGCTCCCGCTTATTCTCCCGGACTAGCTCCAGCCGACGAAAAAATCGCTTTTGCACCTGACGGACAAATTGGTTATATGTCGTTGCTTTGGGATAATGGCGGCGATCCGTTTGCAGCCGGAAAAGCGTATTACCCTGTAATTTATAAAACAACAGATGGCGGCCAGACCTGGAGCGGGCCAATATCTATAGTCCTTGCCGGCCCCAATGGCTTCCAGAGCGTAAAATATTACATCACCGAATTCTGGTGGTTATTTATGTGGCCGCCTCCGGTACCTCACCGCGATTCGATCGTATATACTACTGCTTTTGACCATGACGCAGTTGTTGATGTAAATGGCGACCTTCACATATGTGTTACCATTGGTTTGGGTAGTACAATGAATCCCTATTCCATTATTGCCAGTGGTGAATTTGGTGCAACTTTCCATATTTATTCAATCAATCAGGGAGCCTGCTGGGAAGCCCAGTATGTAACACATAACAAGACTTTCCGGGGCACTTTTGGTGAAATCTACGAAGACAGCCGCTCGCAAATATCAAGAACCCAGGATGGCAGCAAGGTATTCCTTTCATGGTTAGATACTGATTTTGAAGGTGTTACCGACAACAATATGCCCGACATCTGGTGCTGGGGATTTGATGTAAACTCACGCATGTACACCAACGTAGTAAATGTAACCTGGCTGTCGGAAGGCTGGCTCGAAGCCTACATGGGAACCGCCTCTCACTATGTGTTTTCAAGCGGCAATTCTTACAAGATTCCTTTTGTTTATCAAACCATTCCCGGTGGCGATCCACTGAACCCGGTTACCTACAAATACATTCAGGATTTCACCTTTACGGATGCCGACTTCACCAACGGCCCGCATGTTCCTCCACCTTGTGGCACACCAGGCGATGCCAATGGCGATGGTAATCTGAATGTGCTTGATGTAGTTACAACAGTAAATTGTATTATGGGATTAAACCCCAATCCGTTTATTTTCGCAAACGCCGATATAAATAACGATGGTTTAATCAATGTGCTCGATGTGGTTGGGATTGTGAATATTATTTTGGGAGGCTAACATTGCTATAATTATTGATATACGTAAAAAACAACCATTTTTCACAATTAATTTCAGAAAAAATGAAAAAAGATGATTTACTCATTTCCAAAGTTGTGGTTACGCTAATAATGAGCTTCACTTTTTGCAATTACTCTTACGCTCAAACTTATGACAGGTATTTTGTTGACGGCCAGCTTTTCGTCAAATTCTATGATTTTTTCGATCCCAAAATAGCTGTGGCGGCTGATAATTCAGTGAGCATGGAGGATGCATCGTTCTTCTCGGAAATTTTTGAAGAGCACAAAGTACTAAGCCTCAGCCGGCCTTTCGACATCAAAGATGATATCAAACTGCTGCGAACATTACTGCTTACCTTCAGCGATCATGGCAGCCTGGATCGGATCATAACAGCGCTTGAGAAAATGCCCGAAATCGAATATGCCGAAAAAGTTCCAATCCATTACATACAGTATGTACCTAACGATAGCTTGTACCACCTGGTAAACGGGCCTTTTAAGTGGCGCTGGCATCTTGATAAGATCAAAGCCGTTCAGGCATGGGATGTTACTAAAGGTTCACACGAAATTAAAATTGCGGTGGTTGATAATGCCGTTTGGTCCAATCATCCCGACCTGGCAAGCCAGGTGGTTTTGCAGTGGGATGCCACCAACAACACCGCCAACTCCAATCCACCCCCCACTGGTAATGCCATTGAATGGTCGCACGGAACGCATTGCGCCGGGCTTGCCTCGGCCGCAACCAATAATCTGATTGGCATAGCAGCCATTGGGTTCAAAACGAGCATTATAGGAATAAAAGCCGCTTCATCTGCAACACAGATTACTCATTCCATGCAAGGAGTAAGCTATGCAATAATTCATGGTGCAGACATTATTAACATGTCGTTTGGCGGTTCCTTGTACAATTCAACATTTCAGAATCTGATAAATTATGGACACAACCTGGGCGTAGTGTTTGTAGCATCGGCAGGGACCGGAAATGGCACTCCTGTTTATCCCGCTGAATATGATCATGTAATCGCTGTAGGGTCAACCGACGAGGATGATACCAAATCGAATTTCTCAGCTTTCGGAACCTTTATTGATGTGATGGCTCCCGGTGGTTATGCTGACCCCGGCCCGGGAGGATTAATGAGTACGACCTATGCCGCCACATCCTTTGGTTATTATGATTTTTTTCCGGGAACCTCCGGCTCCACTGCGCTGGTTTCCGGCCTGGCAGGTCTGATGAAATCCATTAACCCCGAAATCACTCCCGGGAACCTTCAGGCTGTACTACAGGCAACCTGCGATAATATTGATGCCCAAAATCCGGGATATGAGGGCTTGCTCGGTGCCGGCCGCATCAATGCCTTTGAAGCGGTGAAGGCCGTACCATTTTCGCCCCAGGCGGCTTTCAAAACACAAGTTACCACCATTCTTCCCGGCCAGGCCATTGATTTCAGCGACCTCAGCACCGGCATCCCCACATCATGGAACTGGATTTTCGAGGGAGGCATTCCTGCAATCGCGGTTGAACAACACCCGGTGGGAATTTTATATACCAATCCAGGATCGTTTTCCGTAACACTCACAGTTCAAAACACATGCGGAACACAAACCCTGGTTAAACCGGCCTACATAACCGTAACTGCAAACCCGGCGCCCTTCATACAGTTTGAAGCCAGTGCAACTGCAGCCTGCATTTACGAGTCAATTGCCATAGAGGATTTAACTCTTTACGATCCCCAAACCTGGAACTGGGATTTTCAGCCATCCACCTTTGTATTTGTAAACGGCACAACTGCAGGCAGCCAACATCCTGAAATAATGTTTACCGCGCCAGGCTCATACGATGCAATAGTAACCGCTACCAATGCAAACGGAAGCACCACAAGTGTGTTCGAAGATTTCTTCCTTATCAACGGTACTGGATTATTTTCAACTTTCGGCTTTCAATCCGGATCTTCAGGTCCACTGGAACTCTCTGCGAATTCAAAAGCATATGTTGGGGTGGAGAAGCGTGCAAAATACATGGGAAATTATGGACTGCTTTTCACAGGAAACTGGACGCCTTCCGGGTGGTCAGGCTCGGCTACAGGTACAACTCCGAAGCAGGCATGGGAAGATAATACAGATTTTCATGGCTTTGCAAGAATTTGTAACGTGGATGCCACTGCTGTAAACGGGGTTTTTCTTGGCTTTTTCCTGAAGCAAACCTACAGCTATGGCCCGGCATATTCATGGTTCAGGGTGCTGATAAACGACACCATCCAGGTGGATGATGTTAATGGGAACCTGAATTTTAATCCGGCCAGCAATTCTGACTCATTTGTGAGGCGGATATTTAACCTGAGTGAATTCGCGGGGACAGCCTTTTCGGTTACATTGCAGTCGTCGTGCTGCCTGTACGACAAGTTTTTTGCTGAAGGCGACAATGTCTTTGTGGATAATTTAACAATTTACAATCCCATCCCTTTTGGCGATTCTAACTGCGATAATTATGTAAATGCACTTGATGTGGTTGTTACAGTCAATTTTCTTATGGGAATAAATCCTACACCTTTCTGTTTTGAAAGAGCTGATGTGAACGGTGATGGAATTATAACTGTGGCAGATTTGGTGGGCACGGTAAGCATTATCATCGGCTTAAGCTCCGATTTTACGGAGTAATAAACTGCCATCCTGGTTAAAGCCGGTTTATTTGAGAAAGAGTAATGGGAATGCAAACCTGAATCCAGTTATGATGTGGTAAAAGACAAAATAATTCGAACATAGGTTTAAAGACCGGCAGCTTTCTCCCTTTTTTGTATTACCTTAGCGCTCTCATTTTTTTATATGAACGCAGTTACGCAGTTACGCAGTTACGCAGTTACGCAGTTACGCAGTTACGCAGTGTCGCAGTGTCGCAGTGTCGCAGTGTCGCAGTGTCGCAGTGTCGCAGTGTCGCAGTG
>CAYQRU010000196.1:0-4999 GCA_964419945.1 uncultured Bacteroidales bacterium
TAAAAAACAACGCCTATGATCTTCTTCATCTTTTCATTTTTTCTCCTGCTCAGCTTCTGGATATGGATCATCAGAAAATACGACAAGTTTGAGCGGGAACCTCTTAAAACCATTGTTTATGTGATGATTGCAGGAGGCTTGATAAGTACAATGCCGGCAGGACTGTTTAATTTTCTGTTCAGCTATATCACAGATTATCCCTTTACAGAGGCAAGATACGGAAATGTAAGTGCCGCCAAAGCCATTGTGTTTTATGGTTTTGTGGGGTTGAACGAAGAGTTTTTCAAAGCTTTTGCCGCCGTAGTACTCCTGCGCCGCCTGAAAAACTTCAACGAACCGGCCGATGCACTGGTGTATTCCATGACCGTGGCGCTGGGCTTTGCCATGTTTGAGAACATTGGATATATGCTCAGATACGGCTTCGTTATCCTGTATGTAAGGCAGTTTAATGCCGTGCCAATGCACCTGGGACTGGCAGCCATCTGGGGCATGGGCATCGCCAAAGCAAAGTTTTTAAACAGCGGTAGATACACCCGCACACTTGCACCATACGTGGCACTGGCCGGTTTTATGCACTTTGTTTACAATATTACCATCGTGTTGCCCGCAAATCCGCTGATCAATCTGGCGGCTACCACGTTTATTGCCATCTATCTGGTCAGGTATGCTGTTAAAAAGATGCAGCATTATTCAGAAGACGGGCCTTTCAGCAACATCCGGATCTGCCGGAAATGCAACACCCTGAACCAGACCGGTGCCAGGATATGCAAAAACTGCGCACAACCGCTTGTGCCCGAAATTTGCAATCTTCGTAACACCGGTAACGAACAGATAAATTAGGATACTGTAGATTCTGCAGAATGCGGGGATACGACACTGCCAACTCACATTGAATAAGTGCTTTATTATGCTACTGCAGGCATAAACTTCAAAATTTAAAAAATAAAAATATTTCTGTAAACAGCAAATAATTTGTTACTTTTGTTTCAGTAAACAGAAATATTTTTGAATCCTCGTTAATTGCAACGTACTGATGGAAAAGAATAAATTATTCTTCATACTCAACGACTGGAACTACTGGGATAAACCCGTGCCGGAGTTCTTTCCGCGTGATGAATACCAGCAAAAAATCAATCATTACCTTTCGGCAGATGAAGTTATCGTGCTGAAAGGTATTCGCCGCTCAGGGAAATCCACCCTGCTGATCAACCACATCCGGCACCTGATCAGCAGCGGAGTGGATAAAAAGGAGATCCTTTTTGTCAATTTTGAAGACCCCCGTCTCAGTGGTGTACTGAACAGTGAGTTCCTGGAACAGATTTTTGAGGTTTACAAAGAATTTATCAACCACGAAACCAGGCCCCATATTTTCTTAGACGAGGTGCAGCATGTTACCCAATGGGAAAAATGGGTGCTCACAGGTTACGAACTCAACAGGGCGCAGTTTTATGTAACAGGATCATCCTCAAAACTCCTTAGCAGGGAATTTGGCACTACGCTTAGCGGAAGGTTTCTTGCCATCAACATGTTTCCGCTTGGTTTTAAGGAATACCTCATGTTCAACAATATACCCGTACCCGATAAAACTACCGTAATTACTGAAAAATTGCTTTATAAGAAGACTTTCAATAACTATTTTCGGTCAGGTGGGTTTCCAAGGGTCTGTGCGCTTGATGATGAACTGGGCAGGCTGGAAATCATCACCTATTACGAAACCATTATCCTGAAAGATATTGTGGCACGCCATAATCTTAAGAATTACGAGAGTGTTAAGAAAGTATCACTCTATTTATTGTCCAACATTGGCAAACCCTTTAATCTGAACAAAATACGAACTTCACTCCACCTTTCGTATGACCTGGTTGATAAGTATTTCGAATACCTGAAAGAGACCTTTCTTTTGTTTGAGATCAATCAGTATGATTATTTGCTGAACAAACAATTTGCAAACCCGCGCAAAGCATATTGCATTGACAACGGATTGCTTACACACACCTCATTCAGGATTTCCGAAGACTTTGGTAGGTTCCTGGAGAATCTTGTCTTTGTTGAACTCATGAGAAGGGGGCATGAAGTGTATTTCTTTCAGGGGAAAAAGGAGTGCGACTTTATCATCAGTGGAGGTAAAGGTATCAGTCAGTCTGTACAGGTAAGCCGCACGCTCGAGGATGAAATGACCAGAAAAAGAGAGACGGAAGGATTAATAGAATCCCTGAACGCTTTCGGATTGAATGAAGGTTATATACTGACTGAAGATGATGAATTTGAAATGAATATTGAAGGCATAAGCATCAAAGTCATGCCTGTATGGAAATGGCTGCTTGAACAGAATGAATTATTTTTACAATTTTAACCTATCAAACCCATGAACCTTTTCGCCCGCCTTTTCGGCAAAAAACCCAAAGCCCAGGCACCCGCCGAACCTGAGCCAAAGCCTGAACTACCGCCCGTTCAGCAACAACCTGTAAAAGAACCTGCTGCTGTTGCCAAGCCCCCGGAAGCAGAAAAGCAGCAACCGGAAGCCGGTAAAAAACCTGTCAAACCCTCTCCCCCAAAACCCAAAAAGAAAAAACCCACCGGCGAAGCCATTGAGATAAAGGAAACCATCCCCTGGCGCACCTTCTCCATCTTTATCAGCTCTACCTTTGCCGATATGCAGGCCGAGCGCGACCACCTGAAAAATGTGGTATTCCCACAGGTGGAAGAAGAACTGCAGAAGCGCCGCATCAAGCTCGAAATCGTTGACCTGCGCTGGGGTGTGGATACCACCGGTATAGAGCAGGAAGAAGAGCGCGAAGCCAACGTGCTGAAGGTGTGCTTAGATGAGATCAAACGCTGCCGCCCCTTTTTCATTGGCCTGCTGGGCGACCGTTACGGTTGGGTGCCGCCCGAAAAAAGGATGGCCGATGCCATTGTCGGGGAAGGGCTGAAAGTGCAGTTCAAAGACAAAAGCGTTACCGACCTGGAAATAGAGTTTGGTGTGCTGGCCAGCAGGGAGCAACTTGTGCGCTCGGCATTCTATTTCCGTGAACCTTTGCCTTATGAAAATTTCCCCCAAAAAAAGGCCGCCCTTTTCAGCGACCAGCACAGCCCCGACCTCTCCCCTGAAGAAAAAATGGCAAGGAAAGCGGCGCTGGATAAGCTCAAAGACAAAATCCGCAAGCACTTCGAGCAGCAGAAACATCCCGAAAAGGTAAAAACCTATACCGCCGCATGGGATGCAGAAAATGAGAAGGTAACAGCGCTGGAAAATTTTGGCGATATGGTCATGGACGACATCCTGGCCGAATGTGAATCCCATGCCAAAGCCACCTGGGACAAAGTGCCACAAAACTGGCAGGAGCAGGAACAGGCCCTGCTGGATGCCTTTATCAACTTTCATACACACGTTACCACCTTTATCACCGAAAAGGGCGAAGAGCACGTACCCACTTTTTGCGGGCGCAAACCCCTGCTGGAAGAATTGAAAAAACACCTGCTCTCCGCTGATGCAGAACACTGGGGCCTTGTACTCACCGGTGAAAGCGGTTCCGGCAAAAGCGCCGTGTTCTCCATGGTACATAAAATGATGGAAAAGGAAGCTTGCCTCATCATTGCCCACTCTGCCGGGCTTTCTCCCCGTGCCAAACATGTGGCCGACCTGCTGAAGATATGGAACAATTTACTGCGTAAGGAACTTGGGATGGAACAGGAGGATACCTCATCCCCGGCCCCTCTCCAAAAGGAGAGGGGTGAAGTTGGAGGGACGGGGGAGAGGCCCGAAACACCCATAGAGGAATTGCAAAAACAGTTTGCCGAACTCCTGAGCATGGCCGCAAAAAACAAGCGGGTGGTGTTGCTTATTGACGCCTTAGACCGCTTTGAACCCACCGGCCGCGCAAAGGCTTTGAGTTGGCTGCCCGCGCTGATGCCCCACCATGCACGCCTGTTGGTAACCGCCATTACCGGTGCAGAAAAAGAAGCAGTAAAATACCACAGAGGCCTGCAAACCAAAAGCATTGATATTTTTACACCCGGAGAGGCAAAAGAGATGCTCGCCGCCTTAAGCCGCCGCCATCATAAAACCCTGCCACAGGGCATTGCAAATCTGATCCTTGAAAAGAAAACAGTTGCAGGCCTTCCCGCTGCCTCCAGCCCGTTGTGGCTAAGCCTTGCAGTAAACATCTTGATGGCCATTGACCGCGACGACTTTGAAAAGATGAGCCGGACAGAAGGCCGGGGTGACCAGCAAATAGAAACCTACCTTACCAACCTGGCAAAAGGTTTTGACCCGTTGCCAGGCAAGCTCTTTCTGAGCCTGATTAAAAGAGCCGGTATTTTGTTTGGCGAAGATTTTACCCGCTCCGTGTTTGATTACATAGCCATAAGCCGCAACGGCCTGCGCGAGAAAGACCTCGAGGCACTGTTGCCCGCCGAAGGTATTGCCTGGGACCCCCTGCGCTATGCCATGCTGCGCCGCTGGTTTAAAGCCCATTTGGTGATGCAGGGCGAGGAGCTGCAATGGAACCTGGCACACAGCATTTTAGACAACACCCTGTTGGAAAACCTTACAGAGCAGAAAAGCAAAGCAACGCACCTGGCGCTTGGCAGCTACCTGATGGCCCTGCCCGACGAAGATGGGCTGAAGGTATCCGAAACCATGTACCACCTGATGCAGGCCGACGCGAAGGAGATGGCTGCCATCTATTACGAAAGTAACTGGTTGGATGACCCCATGACTGATGGATCTTCCAAAGCCCTGGCTGAAGCCATGATTTTGGACGAGGCGCAGCAAAAGAGCGGCAGTCTCGAATGGATTGTCTCGCTGGCAGAAGCGATAAGCCAAAACAACGACAGGCTTCGCACCCTGATGAACAATTTCTCGTTCTCCCTTCACGATACGCATTTGCAGAGCGATACAACCGTTAATACGAGGATAAGGCTGATGGTTGCCGTTGAGAAGAAGATGGAGGAACTGCGCCGCAGAGCGCCTGACTCGGCGGAGTACGCCCGTGATCTG
>CAYQRU010000197.1:0-4993 GCA_964419945.1 uncultured Bacteroidales bacterium
CCGAAAAGTATCATTTCTTCGGAAGAATCACCCGGTCAAATTACTGAGGAACAAGCATCTGAAGATAATATTTTCAGAATCTATCCTAATCCGACAAGAGGAGTTTTCAATATTGAATTCACCGTGCCAGTCACAAATATTCCCGTTGAAATAATAAATATCATGGGAAAAACGGTAATACAGCGAGAATTATCAGGATCAGGAAGGTTTGAACTTAACCTTTATGATCAACCTGATGGAATTTATTTAGTCAGGGTACTTCAGAACGGAAAACCTGCAACGCATAAAGTGATCAAACATTAATGATGTGGTATAATCATGGCAGGTAAGGCTCCAAAAGAGCATGCCGCCATGCTTGCCCTGTTCGGGTAATCATTTTTTTGTCGCAGTTATAGCGCTCAGACCGTTTATCTCAAAAGAGTTGAAACCTTGCCTCAGGAGAAAGGGGCAAGGTTTTTTACATCTGCATCTGTAAGCCGGACTTTGCAGTACTTATTGCCGTAAGATCAGTTTTTACGAAATTTTACCACAAGGAATAATTTTGTACCTCATCCTGATTATCAGAAAAGACATTTTTTCCGTACGTTTGAAGCCTCAAACCTGCGGCAATGGATATAGCAAATGATCATAGACTTTGGACAAGGAATTTTGTGCTGATGAGTGTCAGCAACCTTCTGATGGGTGCCGGTTTTTATTTTCTGATACCTACCTTGCCGGTATTCCTTGTCAATCAGCTTGGTGCAGGTCCGGGTGAGGTGGGTTATATCATCGCCATTTATACTCTTTCTGCAATGGTTATCAGGCCCGTAACTGGTTATATGCTGGATGCTGTTGGACGCAAGTGGATTTATATCTTTTCATTCATGGCATTTTCCCTCATGTTGGGATTGTACACACTGGTTTATTCAGTCGCCTGGCTGATGGTGTTGAGGTTTATGCACGGTTTTACCTGGGGCGCAGCCACCACTTCTTCATCAACCATCATCGTGGATATAATTCCTCCGAACCGACGCGGTGAAGGTATCGGATTTTTTGGTTTGTCCTTTACACTCGCCATGGCTGTGGGCCCCGTTATCGCGTTGGCTATTATGGGTGAGGACAATTACAGGGCTTTGTTTCTATCGGCTGTGGCTGTCGCCTTAAGTGGATTCTTTATTATACTGATGGTCAATTTTCCTGAGTATAAACGGCCAACATTTGGAAAAAGATTCAGTATCAGCAATATCATTGAACCACGTACCATGCCAATGGCGCTTGTGCAGCTTCTGTTTGGATTGACCTATGGAGGTATCATGTCGTTTATTACGCTCTACGCACAGGAATCCGGGATTGGAAAACCTGGCGTATTTTTTAGCCTGTTCGCTGCCGGTATTGCTGTTTCACGTATTATTTCAGGAAGGGTGTTCGATCGCAAAGGACCGGCTATTTTAATGATGACCGGCTTATCATCAGGTGTAGCAGGATTCCTGGTACTGGGGATTTCTGATACTTGTAATGGATTCGTAACTGCTGCGATCCTTGTTGGTGTGTGTATGGGAATAGTAATGCCTACTCTGCAGACTATGGCGAATAACGTGGTGGAACCACAAAAACGGGGTGCTGCCAATGCTACCTTTATCACTGCATTCGATATAGGAATTGGTGGGGGTTCGATGTTGCTTGGTTTTGTGGCTGAACTCACTTCACTGACGAAAATGTACCTGATTTCAGCGGGAATCCTGGCCATTGCTTTAAGCTTATTTTTCCTTTTTGTAATAAGGTATTATAAAACTCATAAGATTACTGAACAACGATTAAGATAATGATAGCAATGCAATGCGGATTTGTAAAAATGTAATCAGGTTCAGAAAATCAACAATCAGATGACTTCTTGTGAAGGAAGTGGCAATACCTGAATTTATTTCAGCAGGCCTTTAATGATGGTTTCCACACCAATACCATCTGCTTCAGCCTTGTAATTCCTGACGATACGGTGGCGTAATACATCGAAGGCAACGGCCTGGATATCTTCGATATCGGGAGAATATTTTCCATTCAATGCACCATGACATTTCGCTCCGATGATCAGGTATTGTGATGCACGCGGTCCGGCGCCCCAGGTAAGGTAATTGTTAACTTCAGCCGTTGCCTCCTGTGTGCCCGGACGGGTTCTGGCCGACAGCTTAACAGCATATTCATACACGTTGTCGGCTACCGGTATTCTGCGGATCAGATTCTGAAAATATACAATCTCTTCGCCGGTTAGCACCACCTGTGGTTGGTATGATCCTCCTGTTGTAGTACGCTTAACCACATCTATTTCTTCTTTAAAAGACGGATAATCAAGCCATATATTAAACATAAACCGGTCAAGTTGCGCTTCTGGAAGGGGATAGGTTCCTTCCTGTTCAATAGGATTTTGTGTTGCGAGCACAAAGAATGGCTCAGTAAGACGGTGGCTTTGCCCGGCTACTGTAACCGAGAGTTCCTGCATGGCTTCCAGTAATGCTGATTGTGTTTTTGGCGGAGTACGATTAATTTCGTCGGCAAGGATGATGTTTGCGAACACAGGCCCGCGCACAAACCTGAAATGCCGGTTCTCATCCAATATTTCAGTTCCTGTAATGTCGGAGGGCATAAGGTCCGGAGTAAACTGAATACGTGAGTAAGTGAGGCCGAGCGACTTTGATATAGTATTTACGAGGAGAGTTTTGGCAAGTCCCGGAACTCCTACCAGCAAGGCGTGGCCTTTACTGAAAATTGAAATCAGTACCTTTTTCACAACCAGATCCTGCCCAACGATCACTTTGGCGATTTCTGACTTGAGTTGTGTATATTTTGCAGATAAAGCATCAAGTGCTTCAACATCTGATTTGTATTGCATGATGTAGTGGAATTTTTGTTATAAAAATGAACTGGTACCTCAACCGGATCAGAAAATCCACCTGGTTTCAAATTCACAATCTCGGTAACGCTCAATGATATTGATGTATGTATTCTTTGTTTTTTCCTTCACCCAATCAACAATGGCTTTGTGTTGTTTGTTTTCGAGTGACCAGTTTTTTATACGGTCGTAATCGTCGTTCAGATTGGCTGTATGGGGAGTTGTCTTGTCCTTCAGAAAAAGCAACCGGAATGCACTGTAACCCTCCTCATCAAGAAACGGTACTGCATTTGATATATCTCCGATAGTCATTTTATCAACGACAAAAAAAACAGGCGGATCAAGTTGCTCTCCCTCAAAACGTGGAGTATTGCTGTATGGATTGATTAAAAGTCCGCCATGCATCTTTCCGGGATCATCTGAAAGTTTCAGCGCTTCTTCATAGGTAAGATTCCCAGCCCTGATCTCGCGGGCAAGGCTGTCGAGATAATTTCTTGCCTCTTCAAGTTCAACAGGCGATGCTTTAGGTCGCAGAAGTATATGACGGACATTCACCGTCTCCCCGCGCCGTTCAATCATTTGAATGATATGATAACCGGCTTTGGTTTTTACAATATCAGAAACCTCTCCTTTTTCGAGCCGGAAAGCTACTGCTTCAAATTCCGGGTATAATTCACCACGGCGGTAAAATCCAAGTTCTCCGCCACGGCTTGCTGAGCCAGGATCCTCTGAATATAAAGCGGCAAAAGTCTCGAATCGCTCACCGGCAAGGATTCGTGTCCGGTAACCTTTTAAACGGTCGCGGACAGCATTCAGTTCGGCAGCACTAACAGGAGGTTTTTTTACAATCTGCCCCACTTCAAACTCTGCAGGAACGTTTGGAACACTATCCGGTGGTATGCTTTTATAAAACGATCTTATTTCTGAAGGGGTGATTTTGATGTTCTCGATAATCTTCTGCTGGATCTCCTCTGCCATCATCTGTTCTTCAATAATATCACGAAATTCATTCTTGATCTCAAGTACGCTTTTCCCATAGAAATTCTCAAGTTTTTCCTGTGATCCGAACTGGCTGGTGAAGTACCTGATACGCTGATTCAAAGCAGATTCAATTTGATTATCAGTGATTTCGACACTGTCGGCTTCGGCCTGGTTCACAAATAATTTCTGTATCATAAGATCTTCCAGGATGAGGCATTTAAGTGTTTGTTTCCCGGCCGTGTTTCCGCTGGCCTGTTGTTGGAGCACCTGTGTTTCAAGATCCGATTCAAGTATGATCCGGTTGCCGACAACGGCTACTACTTCGTCAATAAGGACTTCGGATTCCTGTGAAATCACCTGTAAGTATATGAAGATAAAGGTGAGGGGCAGGAAAATCAGTTTCTTCATCAATGTTGTATTCTCAGTTTTTTAATAAATCTCAAAATATTTGTTTGTCAGAGCATTCTCATATATTTCGTTCTGAAGTTTTTGTATCAGGTCAAGTTTCCGCCTGTTAATAATGATTTGCCTGATGTTGTTTTCGTGCATACTTAACGGGGCTATACTTTCTTTTATTTTAAAGTCCTTGATCTCAACCAAATATACATATAACGAATCCCTTGCTTCGATGTTTCGGTTGTAGCGGAGAAAATTTTCCTGATTATAGGTACTGATTGGAACAATTTTCAGCAGATCGGAGAAATACACCCAGGAATCTTCAAAAAGTGAATAGCTCAAACCATGCTGTATACAGTACCTCTCAAGTTCAGTTTTACTTCTCAGGTTACCCGTTTGCCATAACTTTTTCAGCCGTGCCAATTGTTTTTTGTCGTCGGGTATTTGAACATAGTCAACTTTTACGATGTTTTCCTTAAGCTCAAAGTTCGACATGTTTTGGTTATAATAATTTTGTATCTCTCTCACGCTTACTGTCGTGTCAATTCTCTGCCGGATGATGTCTGATTCGTATTCATAAATGATGAGACTGTTGCGGTAGTCTTCCAGCTGCTTGCTGAAGTCTTTCTGTTTCTGTGAAAGGTTTTTCTCAGCCTGATTGAGTAATAACTGCTTTCTTACCCAATTATTCACAAGGTTTGACACCATTGTAATACTGTCCTGAGCTGGCAAACCTTTCCCCAGTAAATCTTC
>CAYQRU010000198.1:0-4950 GCA_964419945.1 uncultured Bacteroidales bacterium
AGGAGTAAATGCCATTTTTGTAGGTTCCGGCAAAAATAGTATTTCCTGAACTGGCAAGAGCCGTTACGGTTCCTCCGAATATTCCGTTTCCCTGTTCCCATTGTGCCTGTGCAATCAGACAAGACACCTGTAAGATAATGATTACCAATGCAATTGATAAATCTCTTAGTTTCATTTTTTTCCTTTCTTTAATTTGTTATTATTTTACCGGCAAAAGTAAGTGCCCCTTTTCTGAATGAAAAGTTTATGAATGTCTCAAAACTGTCACAATGGTAAAAACCAACTGACACGATCATGTCGCAATTCTTGAAGTTTGCTCATTACGAGCAACTTAAAACGAAAGGATGTGTTTCAGAGGTCTCTTAAAAATGAGGTCAGAGAAACACTTTGGTTTGTAAGACCAAGCTGCTTGCGCAACCTTATCCGGCCTATTTCAATAGCCCTGATGGTTTGGCCTGTTATAGATGATATCTCTTTGGTGGTCATATCGAGCAGTAAAAAGGCACATAAGCGCTTTTCGTTAAGCGTGAGGTTTGGATTGATTTCGGACAATTTTTTATAGAAATCAGTATGTACCGATGTAAATCTAATCTCAAATTCATTCCAGGCCGCTTCGTTTTTGTCATTATCAAAAGCCTTAATAATATTTGTTATTTGCGTTTGATTTTCAGGTGAAAAATCCGGCACTCCTTTTTTAAATGCCTTAATCAGGTTGAGGTTTCGCTCGTTTATTCTGGCAATATTCAATGCCTGAGATGCAAGCTCCCTGTTCAATTTTTCCACATGAAGTTTATTGATATCCTGGTTCAGCTTTACATTCTTGATTTTAATACGTTGTTTTTGAATAAACATCACCAGGATGATTATGCTCAGACACAGAGAAGTCAATATAGAATAGAACAAAAGCCTCATTTTGTATTGCTTACGTTCATTTTCATTTTGCAACTGCATGAAGTTGTAACGCATCTCCATGTCGAGGAGATTTTGTTTGGCTAAGGCTTTATCGTTAAAATCGCGTAAGTAAAAGTATCGCTCCAGATATTGATCGGCTTTATTGTGATTTCTCAGTACTTTTTGGGTTTGATACAATTGCAAAAGTAGTCCTTCCCTGTATTTGGGGTCCGTATTATAAATAGAATCAGCAAAGGCAAGATCAAAATAATTCAAAGCATTCTGATAATCTCCTCTCTGCCGGTTAATCAGTCCCAGATTTGCATATATAACAGATTTAGCAGACGTTGGGGAAATATAAGGTATGATACTGTCCATCAAATGTAACGCTTTCATCGAATAATACTCACCCAAATCATAGTTTTCGCTGTTAATCTGAAAACTCGCCATGTTATTAAGGTTGTAAATATAGAGCAATGCGTTTTCTGACTCTTTGCTGGTTTGTAGTACCGTTTCGAGATAATATCCGGCACTGTCAAGCTCGGCTTTTTTTAAATGATAAAGACTCATGCGATGATAGTCAATGGATAGGTTCTCATAATCCTTGTTTTTTTTATTGATAGCGATTGACTGGTCAAAGTACTCTCTTGCTTTATCCAGATAGCCGTTTTCAAGGTAAAGATTTGCAATATTCATTAGTGTCTTAGCCTGAATAATGGTATCCTTCGCTTCTAAACTTAGCTGCCTTGCCTTAAAATAATAGTTGAGCGCAGCATCAGCGTTATGAATCCTGAAATTGAAGAACCCAAAGTTTAGATTGACCAAAGCTTCGAGCCGGGTCTCACCGGACTTTTTCATTGCCTCATCGGCAACGTGAAGAAAATCAAGAGCTTTCTTATTTTGAAAACCCAACATACATACCCTTGCACCGGTAATGGAAAGTTCAGTTACACCTTCCGGATAATTAACTGAATCGCTAATTTTTATGAGCCTTTCCAGTTCAATGATCTTGAGTGAATCATATTTCAGATCCTTACCGAGTAAAATATTCATGCTGTCAATAAACCGTTTCTGTGTCGCCAGGGTATTATTACGTTTACTAGGGCCGGAACAGCGAAAGGCAAATGCCAGCGCTACGCACAGAAGTACATTAAGATATAATGTTCTGCGGATGAATATTAATAGCGATCCTGGCATCTATGTAATATTTCCTTTGATGACTTTTACTGTTGTGCGATAACAAAATGATCTGAACATTACCCCCTTGCTAAAATGATCACCAAATTATAATATCATCATAATCATAACTCATCGTGTAGCAAGATGACTAATTAAAACATCTCTGGTAAATCACCGGTAACCATACATGTTGAAGCCAATAGTATAGTTTTTTTACCAAATTGTATGGTGCAAAGTTAATTACTTTCAGACATGTTTCATCTTACTCAGCACCCTGTTACATAAACCCGTTGGTCTTGAATAAGTCATGTGGTCATTTTCAACATGCATGTAACACTTGTACATGATATTCCCTGCTTTGATTGCTATTAAGCAGTTAGGACTGTTGATGATGAGCCAGCATAAAAGAAATTTTATTGTGTTTGGGTCCTTCTCAAAGTGAAATTTCTTCACGATTCTTGTCATCAAAACGCAGTAAATACCATTTAGTAATTGCATACCAATGGATTAAATTACAATATACACTTTTTTAGAAGTGCATCATATGTACTTTTTCCCTGTATTTCCAGGCAGGTCATTGAATCTGTAAAAATGTACTAAGCATGGCATGGTGGGGCAGAAGGAAAGCAATTCATCTCCGGTGATCAGGGAGATCAACCCGAAAACATAAACCATGTCATGTTTCCGGCTATCAGTATAAAATGACAGCGTCAGGATTCAGCCGATGCCTTGTTGGTCAGGCATGACATTGTCAATGCGCCTCGCGGTTGCTTTGGGTTTGGGAAATATGGGCTGCAGCAGTCCGTATGCCAGTACCGTGCCTTGCGATAGGGTGAGGGTGGTTTCCGAACTGCTTTCACCTCCCAACAATCCGCTGATTTCAAGCTTTTCCAGTTTGGTTTTCGCGCTCAGTATCATACCGGCCTTAAACTTAGAAGCAAATTCAGCAGACACGACTACAAAGAGCTGGTTGACGATTCTGGGACGCTTCATTTTTCGCAATTCTTCAATGGCGCGCTTTGACTGTGTAGTATCTGCATTGAAAAGATCCATGGTGGTGCCAAGGTTGGTGCTGAACTTCAGTAACACCAGCCTCCCGGATTTAAAGTTTTCATAGTTAGCTTCCAGTTGAATATCAGCGGCATGAATGGGAACACTGAGTTCGAAGTCACCCTGACTGGTTTTGGTGAAATCGAAACTGATAGGATCAACAGTGTGAACGTCAACGCCATCGAGGTTCATGTTACGATGCACAGACAAATAGTTTGGCTTAACGATAGAGACGCGTTTTTCACCATAGGAACCGAGCTTTACATCCTCAGAGGAGGCTGTAAAATAGTTCCAGTTGTTAAAAATGAAGGTGTTGTTTTTGAGTACTGCTTTCATGGTGCATGAATTTAGGTCAGTGATTTGGATATTTGCAAAAGGCTATACAAAGGTAATCATAAAACCATGGCTTTGCATAATGTTCAGGTTTCCAATTTCAGGACAGGATGCTCAAAGTTTGAAACTTACTCTGTACCAATAGGAAAGTCGCTTATAATTTCCTGTCTCAGATCTTCGATTTCAGATTTTCCGAAAACCTGTTGTCAACATCCTGTTGCCGGCCTTTTACCCAAAGACACTTCTCAGGAACAGAGCATTTCAGTCACACTGCATCACTGCAACACTGAATCACTGTATCACAATATTCCTCCGTTCCAATGTGCTGTGTACTGTTTTTTGTATTTTCACCGCTTCATTTAATCACCCCATTTTATGAAAAAGGAAAAAAGATCAACAACCAGCAGCATTCTCTTGTTGGTTTTTAACATTTTGCTGGTGTGTCAGTCACTTCATGCTGAAAACCTGAATCAAAAGCTGAAGAAACTCTCTCCCGGAATGACGCCGGCACAGGTGATGGCAACTGCCGGAGAACCCGAAGAAGTGATTATAGTACAACGTTGGTTTTATGAACAGGATAACCAGGTAGTGGTTAGCGAAGGAAATATCATTGATATCAGGTTGAATCCTGAATTACGTGATAAAAGCATTCGGTTTAAAGGACACCACGACAGACAAGTTCCCGGCGATGCTGTCCGACTGCTTAGGATTGGTATGACCGTTGAGAAGGCATTAGAGATAGCCGGTCAACCGCAGCGTATGGAGAGCGGAGAAGATTGGAATTACAGTTCCCGCCAGCGTGTGGAGATAACGGATGGCACCTTCCGCAGGGCCGATCTGCACCTGAAAGCCAGCCTCGAGACCCTCGACTGGGTTAGACTAAATTTCAGTTCAGGAGGACTCCTTGTGATGAACATCACAATTGCATTTATCATGTTTGGTGTAGCCCTTGGAATCCAACTCAGACATTTTAAACTATTGGTTTCCAAGCCAAAACCCGTTATTCTGGGTGTGGTTTCCCAGTTTGTTGCACTTCCCGCGCTTACCTTTCTGCTGGTGATCCTGATCCGTCCCACACCCAGTGTTGCTCTCGGTATGATCCTGGTGGCTGCCTGTCCGGGAGGAAATATATCCAATTTTATGACTTCCATTGCAAAAGGCAATGTGGCATTATCGGTTACATTGACAGCCATCGCCACGATTGTAGCCATTTTTATGACTCCGCTGAACTATGCCTTCTGGGGAAAACTGTATTCCGATGCTTCCAGCCTCGTTATACCCATCAGCATTGATCCGGTAGAAATGCTAAAAACCGTAATTATTCTGCTTGGTATTCCGGTGGTGCTGGGTATCGGGTTTGCTAACCGTTTTCCGGTTATTACCCAAAAGATCATGAAACCAATCCGTATTGTTTCAATGGTGATTTTTCTCGGATTTGTCGCAGCAGCGTTTTCTTCAAATTTCAGTTATTTCCTTAAATACATTCATCTTATTATT
>CAYQRU010000199.1:0-4894 GCA_964419945.1 uncultured Bacteroidales bacterium
CATCGGCACCAGTACAGTAACCTATACGATTACGGAGACGGCCAGCGGCCAGAGCGCTCAGTGTATCTTTAGCGTTACGATACTGGATGAGGAAGAACCTGTAATTCACGAGTGTCCGCCTGCAATCACGCAAGACAATGATGCCGGTGTCTGCTGGGCAACCATTACACTTTCATTACCTGTAGTTTCTGACAATTGTACTGCCACGCCTGTAACAACATACGTGGTGTTCAATCCTGATAACAGCATCAGCGGACCATTCAGCAGTGCAACAAATATTTATGTTTTCATGCCAGGCATCAGTCAGGTTGAATGGACAGTAACAGATGCTGGCGGAAATAGAACAACCTGCCAGCAGCAGGTGACCATTAATGCGTTAATGCCAGTGCCAGAAGCCGGAGCAGATGCGGCGATTTGCTCGGGTCAGAATTACAACTTATCTGGTTCAGCAAGCAATCATTCAGGTATAACCTGGACAACCAGCGGCACAGGAACCTTTGTTCCGAATGCAAATACCCTGAATGCGGTTTATGTTCCAAGCTATGCTGATATACTTGATGTTCAAATCACACTGACACTGACAGCTTCAGGCAATAACGGGTGCGGAAATGCGAGTGATCAAATGGTTCTTACCATCTATCCTCCGGCGACAGCCAATGCCGGGACAGATGCCTACATCTGCCAGGGAGATACCTACCAGATCATCGGAGCCACAGCCAGTCATTACACAGAACTGAACTGGGCTCACAATGGTTCTGGAATATTGCAAAACGCCAATACTTTGTCACCAACTTACGTTCCCGGTTCAGACGAAACGGGGCAGGTAATTCTTACTCTGACAACCTCAGGATATGCTACCTGTGGCAATGTAAGCGATGCGATGGTACTGAATATTTCACCTTCTCCAACGGCTATCGTAGCTGACAGTATCCATTTGTGCGGACAGAACTTTGTACTTCTCTCCGGAAACTTTGTACCCAATGCAACAATGCAATGGACTCAGATTTCCGGTCCACCTGTGTTCATTTTCAATGCAAATACCAACAATGCACTTGCATTCGGAATAGTTCCCGGTATTTATGAATTTAATTTTTCGGTCAGCATGGGATCCTGCACATCTTCAAAATCTACGATAGTGAAGAATTGGCAATCCCTGATCTGCTGCATTGATGCCGGACCAGATATCGTAACCTGCGGTGTAAACACTCTGATTATGAACGCAATACCTCCATTGGTTGGAACGGGAATGTGGTCGCAGCACAGCGGTCCATCTCAGGTTGTAATTGCCGATCTATTCAGTCCGAACACGGAAGTAACGGGATTGGTAGCAGGTGAATATACCTTCCGCTGGGCCAATTTCAATGGACCTTCCTGTGATACCATTTGTGATTATATGTATGTAACAATCCATGAACCTGCTGTAGCTGATGCAGGAGGCGATGATGTGATTTGCCACGGATTCCCGTATACGCTGGTAAATGCTTCGGCATCTAATTATACCAGCCTGGAATGGAGTACAAGTGGTTCCGGAACATTTAGCAGCAAAACTACTATCAATCCGGTATATACACCAAGTGCCTCTGATAATTTGAATGGCTTTGTACAACTTACCCTGAAGGCAAATGCTGATTTACATTGCCCATCAGTGGTCAGCACCATGATTCTTACATTGCAGGCTCCGGCAAATTTGCAGGCTGTTGCTGATGACTTTGGCCCGGTTAACGGTTATAATGGTTCAGTTAATATTGGGGATGTATTGACAAACGACCTGATGAATGGAGCTTCTTTTGACATGAGTGCTGTAACCATAAGCCAGATATCTGCTGCCATACCCATTGAAGCAGGCAAACCTGTTCCTGAATTTGATCCGGTCACAGGTATTGTAAGCGTTCCTCAGCAAACCCCTGCTGGTGTATATGTGATTATATACCAAATCTGTGAAAACTTCTGTAATTATAATTGCAGCCAGGCAGAAATTACTGTTACTGTCGTTTCAGCCACCATCCTGGCAAATGATAACTCTTTCGATCCTCTTGATGGTTATGTGGGTGGCATTGCTGGAAATGTGCTGGATAATGATTATCTGAATGCTTCACTTGTAATACCTGATGAGATTACAATCACAGTATTATCTGATGACGGCCTTACTGGTGTTACAATTGATGCAAATGGCAACCTGAACGTTCCGGCTGAAACACCAGCAGGAACCTATCACGTTGTTTATCAGATATGTGAAGTCTTAAATCCCGTTAATTGCGATCAGGCAACAGCAACAGTAATTGTAACAGCTACTTCTATTATCGCACTTCCGGATGATTTCACTGCCTTACCTGTGAATGGATATGATGGTGGTTCTCCTGGGAATGTGTTCGGAAACGACAAATTGAACGGGGGGTCTTTTGATCCTGCAGAAGTGATAGTCAATGTTGTTGATGAAGGAGGCTTGCAAGGGGTTGTAATTGATCCTGATGGATATATTCAAATTCCTCCGCAAACACCGGCAGGAACCTACACTGTCACTTACCAGATCTGCCAGACAATCAACCCTTCGGTTTGCAGTCAGACTCAGGTTATTCTGTCAGTGCTGCATGCCGATATCATTGCAAATGACATTAGCTTTGCCAGCAATCCAGTCAGTGGACAAACCGGTGGATCTGCCGGTAATGCACTTTCCAATGACTTGCTTAATGGAGATATACTGAATCCTGCCCAGGTTTCAGCGATAATTATCAATGATGGAGGTATTTCAGGTTTGTCAATCGGTTCCGATGGATACCTGAATGTTCCACCTGGCACTGCAGCAGGCGATTACATGATCACGTACCAGATTTGTGAGATACTGAATCCCTGGAATTGTGACCAGGCTGATGTTATCATTCTGGTAAGCCCATATGCTGAGCCAGATGTATTCTTCACTCCTTTTGCAACCCAGCTAAGTAATAATGTCAACTCCAATGACAATTATCCTCCGGGAAGCATATTCACTATGACAAGCAATCCTGGCAATGGATCAGTCAACTTCAATCCCGATGGTACATTTATCTACACACCAAATCCGAATTTCACCGGTGTTGATAACTTTACCTATCAGGTCTGCTTTGATTTTGAAGGTGAAGATTATTGCAATGAAGCTTCTGTGAGTATTGTGGTTGGTCTCAATGCAGTTGATGATCATTACTTTACTGCATATCAAACCGCCATGTCTGCGAACGTAAATACAAATGATGCATACCCGGTAGGTTCACAATTCAACCTGGTAAATCAGCCTGCTTCGGGAGTGTTAAACTTCAATCCGGATGGATCATTTATCTACACTCCGGCTCTCGGATTCTATGGTACTGTCAATTTCACATATATGGTTTGTATGCCTGATCCCAATTCAGATGTGTGTGATGAAGCCATTGCCACAATAGCAGTAACCTATTATCCTTCAAATGGAACTGCTTCGGTTGAATGTGTGAGTATGGCTGTTCCTCCTGCTGTTCCGGTTGCTGTTGACCAGTGTGGAAATATCCTTACCCCGCAATTGGTAAGTTTCATGGATATTCCGACAGTGATCACATGTAGCGGGTCAAGGATATACTCATATAAGTATACAGATTGTAAAGGAATTGTTCGTTGGTGGAATTATACTTATAGTGTTGTCAGAACCACCCCTCCACATATTGCCGAACCTGCCCCGACACTCCTGACGGTCGCCTGTCTCAACGATGCTGTTTGGCCTGCACAATTACCGGTAGTCAAAGATGTATGCGGAAATGTCATCAACTACACCCCTCCTGTAAATGTAACCACAGGAACATATTATGGAGGAATGTATTGCAGTGGTGGATTCAGGCGTTACACGTTCAAGTATAAAGATCCGTGTAATCCAAACCTTGTTTTGACGTGGATTCTCAGATATGAAATTTTGCCAACAACATCACCGGTATTGGTTGACGAGCTTGTTGACTGTTCGAGCCTGAATCAAAGCGGCATCAATAAAAAACTTTCAGAGGCTGCTGCTTTTGATGCCAATACACTGATTCCTGCTGTTGCAGCATTGTATGAGAATCCATGCGGAGGACCTCTGACAGTTACATGGGCTGAAACTACTGCTCCTGCTGTTAATAGCAATACTTCATGGTCGTTTACCTATACTTTCAGGATTACCAATGAGTGCAATAACGCTGTCACCTGTGGAGTGACTTATCAGGGTGGTGAAGTGCCTGAAAGTATTGCACTTGATACCAGGATTGTACACAATGACGAAACATTGTGTTTTGGTGCTACCGAAACAATTTCTGTGAGTAATCTGGATGTTCAGCCCGGTGGCAGCATTACATTGATTGCAGGTGAATCTGTAAAGTTAATGCCGGGAGTGGTGGTTCACCCGGAAGGATATCTCCACGCTTATATCAGTAATACGTATTGCACGAATCCAACCCCGTTGGTGGCAGCCAAAGATACAGAAGCATTGCCATCAGTCATTTCTACTGACTCTTTGACGGCAAATTCACGGTTTAGAGTTTATCCGAACCCAACAATAGGTAAATTCACCCTTGATATGTTTGGTAACGATGCGGCTATTACTGTTGAGATTTATGATCTTCTTGGTGAAAAGGTGATGACCAGACTTTTATCAGGTGAGACAGTTTATGAATTTGATCTTTCTTCACAACCTAAGGGAGTCTACATCCTTAGGGTACTTAGTACAGAAGTATCAGGTTTTGAAAGGGTAATAAAACAGTAAAATTCAATTCTGAATCTATCGGAGGGCGCAATTTCATTGCTATGTGAATTGCGCCCTTTTTCTTTTATTCGCTGTAACTACCTGTGAAACGTCGTTCTAACAATAAAACCCTATTCATTGATCATCGTTTTCTGGTACAGAAATTTGAGTGATTTAAATTGT
>CAYQRU010000200.1:0-4889 GCA_964419945.1 uncultured Bacteroidales bacterium
CACGACCTCACCCTGAACCGGTGTGGTGATATCAACATGAAGCGTATGAAATTCAAACTCAGCCCTGGGCGGATCAAATGCAGCGGCTAAGTTGTTCAGTGCTGCTACATAATACTGTACCTTGGTTGAGTTAAGTAAAAATGAACCAGTGTAAACATTGCTTTCAAGACCTGATATACCGGATGATTTTCTCACAGACATTTCAATTTTACTGAAATCGCCGGTTGAATTCAACCGGTAATACAAGTTAACTGCTGTAGCATTTGTCACCTCAGCCTGAATAGTAACAATTGAGTTGAATGCAGGATTCGGATTGGCAGGCTGAACAGTCATGATCACAGGTGCTGAGGCAGAATATTCTGGATGGGTACTCAGATAGTCTAAACGGGCAGACATCAGGTTTACGATGCCCGGAACATCGTAGTTTAACACCGGGTAATCAGCAATCAGTCCATTTTGAAAATGTTCGTATGAAAAGAATTTATTCAGATCGCTTTGTACAGCCGTATCAATAAGTTGTTGAAATTGAGTGGCTTTATTAAGATATTCTCCGCTCAGAAACATTTCGTCGGTGATTGTTTTCATGTGCGCGAAATATTTTTTACGATATTCCGGATTGCCCATTACAATATTGATCAGAGGCCAGAAAGGGTCGGTAGCATGAATTACAGGTGAGAGCTGCTTTATCTGGGTAACAGATAATCCACCCATACTGGTATTTGAACTTCCAACAAAAGGAAATCCTCCAAAACTCATATTAAGATCCCATATTATTGGATTAAATCGTTGATTAGCATCTTTATACAGATAGTAATTTTGGGCAAAAACCCCGGTATAACTGTCGAGATTCACAAGGAGTGAATTAAAGGCAAGCATCCACAAACATCTGTCAATGTTCAATACTGATTCAATCTGAGAAGAATTATTTGTAACGATATCAGCGAGGGCAACGAGGTCATTCCAACCATAATCCGATTTTAATTCGTAAAGACCAAAATAAGCTGTTGAATCGGCACCGGGAATATACTTCAGGTTGCTTTTTACCATTGGACCTGGATTGTTCATCGGGCAACATTTAATAAAAGTGGTGCCTGATATGCTGAAATTTTGCGAACAGAATGATTTTCCGATGCTTTCGGTATTGGAGTAAAGTCCTTTATATTCATTGTTAATGTAAACCTGTGCAAAATTTGCGCGCGGTGTTATCATGTAATGGCCCAGTAGATAATACGATAAAACTTCCCTGATCATCGAAGGATCAGCATAGCCGTTTGAAAGTTTGATATCTTTGATACCCTGATATGATTGAGATTTGAAGTGATCCAGTTCAATGTGTAAAGGATTCTTGGCAAAAGTGGAATCAAAGGAACTGCTTCCTTTGTATTTTACGCCAACTGTATCAAACTGAATTCCATTCATCCTGATCCAATCGGCTTGAATGTATGTATCAGTACCAAGTTTCGCAGTGTCGAGCTGGTAATCCCAATCAGGTTGAGAAAAGAAAATTTCAATTTTCTGTATTGTGTCCGGATGATAAAAGGTAGTTTGTGAAAACAAAGGATAATGGATTGAAAAACAGTAGAATATCAGGAGTGGCAAAGGAATGGATATTTTTTTCATAACCTAGTTTATCATGAATTTTGAAGTGGCAATTAAATCACCCTGTTTTAATTCCAAGAGATAGAAACCTTTTTTCAGCGTGCTCACGTTGAGCATTGGTGTGGCTGTATGACTGATGCATTCAGTCATTACAATGTTGCCGGTTATGCTGTATATAATGACCTCACATTCACCCTGACCTGATAAATTAAATTTTATCATTTGACTCGCTGGGTTGGGATAAATCATGGGCTGGCCGGTTACAGTAAGATTAAAAATGCTTACGTTCAGGCAATCAACACACCAACCATAACACACTGGTTCGAGCACAATATCCTCATTTACAGCTATTTGCCTGTTTCCATTGATTGTGCAATCACCGTTGATTATTTCTGATGATTCCATAGTATTGCCATTGTAATATTTATACTCATATTCTCCGGGGAACACAAAGCAAATAATCTCATAAATCTGGTCTGAAAAGCAATAGAGCCTTATCAGTGCCGGATCCCATCCCTGGAAATTACCTGCAACGTGAACACCTGCGGAAGCAACGGCAGGTTCTTCCTGCATGTTTACAAGAAACCGGACAAGGTGCATTCCTGCCGGTGCATTTCCCCCAAATACAATGGCGCCTGAAAAAGTGGTGTCGTTGGCGAGGGAGTCAACAAAGATCCATCTGTTATCGTTGAATTCGTAGCCGACTCTTGACTCGAGGGGAATAAACTCGGTTTCATAAAACTGGTCGCCGTTTACAAATCTGTATTCATATTTCTGGAAGGCAGGAATATCAACGACGATACTGTAAATGTCAGTTTCATCTTCTTTCTGCATAGGTGTGGTTCCAGGTTCCCAATTACCACCTGGAAAGCCGGCAAGGGTTTGGAAGTCGCCGGTTACATGCACTCCGTTTGGACTGATTTCAAAGCCAGTCAAATCAACGGCAAATTTTACTTTTTTAGCAAAAGCTGCAGTAGAGATTACTGCCAGCAAAATGAATATTGTTCTTTTCATTATGCATCATTTGATTGATAAACTATTTAACTACGATCAGTCTTTTAGCTGAAACGCCTTCTTTGGTATGGATTCTTATGACGTAAATACCACTGCTGACTGCCTGCAGATTCAGGGTGGAGGTTTCGGAGTACTCAGATACAATATTGCCTTGTAAATCAATAATTTCTGATTTATGAACCGGGCTGGCGTTAATTGTAATTGTCTTTCGGGCCGGATTAGGGTAAATGGTTATTTCATCCAACGAATTCCTTTTGTGGCTGCTGAGGTTTCCAGTAACGTGGCCTACTTCCCCGGTACCATCAAGATCCGTTAAATCATATTCATAGGGTATTGAGAAAACTTCAAATTCAAAATTGGCTATTAATTCCCGGTTACTGTTGACTTCAAAGAAATATACCGGATTAGTGGAAATTATGATTGCATTTTCGGTCCAGCTCAGGAATTTGCATGCAGACTTTGGAAATGCTGTAAGTGTAACAATCTCACCGTGGGCATAGGTGCCTGTGCCAGCAACATGTCCATACTTTATATTATTTGGCATGGCTGTGATAGTGTAAAAGGTGGCTGGTGAGAAATTTATTCCGTAGGAGTATTGATAAAAATTCCCGCCTTCATCAGTAATTCTGACCAGATAAATACCAGGTTGAATAGGCTGATACATCTGCGCGTTTGCGCCTTCAATGATATCACCATTTCTGAACCACTGATATGTGGCAGCCTCAGATGAAAGCAGGAGATTGCCGTTCACAGTTATTTCGGGAATACCAGGTGCCTGGTTATTAACATAGTGAGAACTGTATCTATATGCTCTGGCTACGGTGCCTGATACTTGTTTTGTCCAGATTGTGGATCCGGCAGGATTAATTTCATAAATAAGCCCTGACATCGCAATTGTTACAAGCATATTTCCATTGGGAAGCGACTGGCTGCCACTTTCATTTTGACTGCCTCCGTTGCAGGCATGCCTCTGAGTATAGGTAGAAGGTAGGTATGCCGATCCGGAGTTTCTGGAGTAAAGGTATTCTACCTTTGGGGGAATTATTTGATCTACCGCTGATTGTGTATTTGAAATGCCTCTGTTGTTAAAAGCTACCAGTCTTCCGGCATTAGGTACGCCTTCCGGAATCCACCGGGCATCATGGACCACATTAAAGATGGTGGTTCCGGTGGCCTGGTAAGCTGCTGGATTTCCCCAACGGTAAAGAATTCTGCCACCTTTCCCTGAGTTCCCGCCTGAAGCTGTTGCAGCCTCTGCAGTTGTCGTGCTGTGATCAATTACATATATTTCATTCAGATTGTGCGAACTGAAAGTAATCTGGTCTAAAATAGGATTATAATCAATGCCGTTCATATGAATCCAGTCTTTGGAAGTCTTGTAGTTGATATTTACCCTGTCCGGATGGTCTATGATGGTTGTCTCATAATTGTCCCTATTCGGATACAGGTTTTGAACGAGATGATCCCACAAGTGCCATTCCCAAACGACTGTACCGGTAGCAGGACCTGTTTGTTTTACTTCCACGATTTTTTCAGACCAGATGGTAATATTCTGCGAACAGCCAGCCTGGGTAACCTGTGAAGGAGTCTTTGATTCATAGCAAATAAGTAAAACATTTCCATTTGGCATTGGGCAAATATCGTGATGCATTGAGTAAGTGGATGTACTGTATACGAAATCCCACAAGATATTTCCATTCCAGTCAACTTTTTGTAATTTACCGGTTTGTCCTCCACCACCGAAAGAATTTGGACTGTATTTTACTGTTCGTAAGAGTGTACCTCCTGGCAGCAAATATGATGAATAACCGGTTCTGTTGGCTGAACTGAAGGTCCAGGTATGATAAACTGTATTATTTAGGTTTAGAAGATAAGCGGCTGTTGAATTCTGAACACTATACAGCGTATAATTTCCCCAACTTTGAGCAGTTGCAGGTGAAATGATCCAGGCCAACAAGCAGATAAGCAAAAGATTGTGAAGTTTCTTCATGTAGCTGATTTTTAATAAGATCTCAATTTTTATCTTTACTGCATTAGACAATACAAAGAGTAAATACTTGCGGAATACTTCTCCTGTTGCATTAATTAAAAATTCATCGCCCATTTTTTAAATGAAATTTGTCATGTCTCAAATAATGCAGGAATTCATTCTGCTGTCTTGATGGTCAATCAGCAGTTTTGGATGTACCTTATTTCATTCAGGTTCTGACGTTGGAAATATTACTAACAGGAATAATTATGCCAATCCTGGTGATCATATTATCAATGCATCTAAA
>CAYQRU010000201.1:0-4845 GCA_964419945.1 uncultured Bacteroidales bacterium
TTTTTATATATAGAATTTAAAATGCCTGACGATTTCTGAATGTTGTTATTACCATGCTCTGTAAAAACAAAATTTACCAGAAAAGAGAACATTTCATCGTTTTTGATCAACCCCACTGGGTTTTGGAAACAAAGACAGCCTCTTTAGCCTGGTATGAGATTCCTGTTAATTCTTAAAAAGAATTCATATTTGCGGGGCAAATGTATATATTTTAAAATTAACAGAAGCAATTTTTCTGAAAAATTTCATCTTTTTAAGAAATCTCAATAAGAGATTGTTAATCAATTAAATACACCCAAAAATGTCAGTCTGTCAATTGCAAAAAAAAGTTAAGGATAAATATATTCGATTCATTTGACTGGTTGAGCGATACTGATTTTACTTGAAACTGGTGGTTCCACATAAAAAACAAAGGCCATTCTTTATCATGAATGGCCTTTGATGAGTGTGGCAAAGTTAAATCTGCCGGTGACAGAATTATTCAATCACAACCTTCTGAATGCTTACATTGTGCTGGGTGTGAACCTCGAGAATATAAACACCTTTTCTGAGATTGGAAGTGTTGATTGTGCTGTTTGAAAGCTGGAGCAAGGTTTCTTCAACAACCTGTCCAAGCTGATTGGTGATACGGATGAAATCAATGGTTTGATTTGCCTGAATGGTCAGATACTTTTTTGCAGGGTTGGGGAACACAGCAAGCTGCAGATCGTCGCCCTGGAATTTATTTACCTGTACATTGTTGGCATTCAGGTTACCACCGATCACTTCGCCCCATTTCAGTCCTGAGGTTTCGTTGAAGGTGAAGAGGGTAACTTCGCCGGCCGGAATGGGTGTATTGTCGAGGCTGAAAATCACACCAATGAGTTTACCATTTACCATGTTGCTGGCAAATTCATAACCCGGCAATGCAAAATTCAATGCTCCGGACATACCTGAAATTTCAAACTGCAAACCGGCAAGCGTTCCGTCGCTCTGTAGTTTGATGTGGTCGCGGTGGAGGTAAAGATTAGCGGCTGAAGAATTTACCTGGGCTTTCTTTCCGCCGAGGATGATGTTCACAGTGCCGATGACGTCAATTACGTTGACATTGCCGTCGTTGTTTACATCAGCATTTTCAAAGCAGAAAGGTTGCGGATTCTGGCCGAGGATATAATTCACGATGGTAATAACGTCAATTACATTCACATTGCCATCGCAGTTGGCATCGCCGGGAACTACTGTTGTACCGCCGACAACTAAAGTTACAGGAACAGTTTTAACAGGAGTAACCGGGTCGTTGCTGTTGATTACGATGTTGGCATTGTAAGTGCCTGCAGTAACTTCAGCAGCATCGAATGAAACTACCATTACGTTGGTACCTGCACCGGGAACCACACCTTGTTTTGGAGCAATGCTTACCCATGGGGTTATACCAGGGAACAGGTGTGCGCGGATATTCCAGTTATAGTTCAATTCGGGAACCAGTTCATACAGCCTGTTCCAAACAATACCATCGGTTGAAATCCACGCACCATCAACATTTGCGGGACCAGCATCGCATCCGGCAGGATAAAAACCCTGGGCATGGGTAACGGTATAACCTACCCAGATATCGGTGCCGTCAAGCAGTAGTGGGTCTGTCAGGGTTACAGTATTCCAACTCAAACCTGTGGGTGTAAAGGGTTGCTCGTGTAATAGTGCTCCCGGAGCAGTACTTGTGCCTGCACCCCAGATTTTCAGAACAGCGGGGTTGGGTACATCCTGGATGTAAACATTAACGAATTCGAGGTTATATCCGGCATACTGACCTACCATTGCTGAGGGGAAGCGGGCGGCCACACTGAAAGTTCCGCCGGCAGTCAAACCGATAGCATCATCATTTTCGCCATCGTAGTTCAGGATTACTTCATCTTTGGTTGGTGCAGCAGGTTCGCCACCTGGTAACGAATTAGCCTTGCTCAGGTCAATGTCAAATACTTCGGTTTTGCCTTCAGGAACGGGGAAGAAAACATTTGATCTGGTCGGATACTGAAGTGCAGCATTCCAGATCAAAGGAAGTTCGCCGAGGTTACTGATCGTAAGGTCCTGAGCGGCAGTTCCACCGACTTCAAGAGTCTGGTTGATGGCTGTCGGAGCAACCTGAATTTGAGGCAATGCTACTGAATTCAGTGATACATTCAGCGTAGTGGTTTGATCTGCAACAATGACAACAGGAGCTACATGGGTAGCCCAGCCATATTTTGAGAACTCAACTTCGTAATTTCCTGCAAGCAGGGCAGGGAAATTATACTGGCCTGAAGCATTGGTTGTGGTTTGTGCCATGGTGCCCAACACTTTAACAAGTACACCTTCAATGGGAGCACCTGTGCCCACTGCAGTTACTGTTCCGTCAAGGCTGCCGAGGCCTGCCGTGGAGAAGAACAGGGTTGTATTGGGATGCCAGTTCGACAATGTACCTGCCGGAGGCGCCATTGGATCAAAAACAGTTGGGTCAGCCTGCGCACCAAGGGTTCTGTTCGATCCTGGAGTCTCTGTACCGTAGAAACGGTCGAGACTGCTGAAATAAACATCCTCCCATACCCTGTGTGAATAAATGACCAGGTTACCTCCCGTATACACATAAGGTGAGGGCAGGGTGATCAGAATATCGTTGACACCTATTGGGAAATCAACGGTTCCTGAATAAACAAGTGTAAGGGTTGCAGGATCAATCCAGCCGCCGGCAAGGCTGGTTTCAGAGGTTTCACCCATCCAGATATTCACCGCTTTGCCGGGAAGATTGGTAGCGAAGTTGTTTGTGTATTTGATTGCTGTTACAGCACCTGCACCCAAGCCAATTTCACTTGCGTAATAGATTGTTTGACGCAGGCTGTTCTTCCAGTAGAAATCCCAGGGCATACGGGTGGGCGGGAAATTGGTTCCGGTTCCGATGGTAATGGCAATGATACCAGCCGGCTGAACCGTAACAGTCAGGTTGGCAGTGGTATTGTTTCCGGGCACATTGTCATTCGGGAAGTTGACATAACCATACAGGAAGGTTGGGCCATCAACATCCGGCGTCCAGGGAATGGTGAAAGTTTTAACTTCTGCCGGAGCAATATTCACGCCCGGAACCTGATTGATGAGCACGCCACCTTCTTTGAACAACTGAACGGTATAATCGCCGGCGACCACAGCATTGGCCCCTGCATTCTGAACCACGATCTGGTAATTGTTAAGTTCTCCCACTGAAGGAGTTACATTTCCGGAGATGGATACCCCGGCAAGGTCGTTACCCAATACCGGCTCAACAACCACATTGTCAAAATACCAGTAATTGATATTATAGGAATCACCGTCAAATTTGAAAGCTATGTGAAAATTGGTCTGTTGTGGAACGCTGAAATAGAATTCATCCAGTACTGGCCCATAACTCTGGTCGCACAGATATTGCCAGATAGATGTCCAGGTGTTTCCTCCGTCAGTCGAATATTCAACTCCGATGACTTCCCCGGTATTGGTGGAGTAATCGTTCAGGTATTGATTCATTTTGATTCTCAATGCACTGTAAGTTCCTGAATTAATTGCCGGAGTAACAAGGCGCGAAGTACCAACAAATGCTGGAGACCAGTTCAGTTGCATTTCCGGTGCGGTACCACCGGCATTGGCAGTATTTACTTTTGACCAGTTGCCTGCGCCCAAACCCATCACCTGCCAACCGGCGGGAATACCACCTACTCCATCAAACGTTTCAAACAACAACAATCCTTCAGCACCAAGCAGAGCAACATTTGAGGTACCGGTTCCGCCAACGCCAACAGTGTTGGCAGCCGTTACGGTGTAGTAGTAATTGCCAACACCTGGAATCGTGTTGTCAAGGTATTGCAGAGCAGTGATATTGGAAGCAACGGTAACTTCACCCGGGAAACGTTTAACAGTGTAGTTGAGTCCCGCAGGTGTGAAATAACCACCATTTAAGCCTGCCGCAGGAGCTGTCCAGGTAATAAAACCATTATTTCCCTGGGCAACAAGCAATACATTACCGGGTGCCGCAGGAACATCAGGACCAACATAAACCGTAACAGAAGCAGGGATACCGGTGCCGGCAGTATTTTCGCCAATCACCTTATAGGTAACATTACCGGCTGCCGGAACGGCATTGTCAGTAAAGGAAGCGGCACCACCTATTACAGGACTGGCAACCGTGTGTATCAATACATCATTGCGGTACAACTTTACTGCCGTGAGTTCAGCCAGTGGAGTTCCACCAACAGTCAGGGCCGGGTTGTTCCAGTTGATGGTAGCATTCAGGGCACCCATTGCACCCGCTGTGGCGACCAGGTTGGTAGGTGGACCGGGAGAGGTAACAGGTGCGGAATCAGCCATTTCAACTGCCCAGATCACATCATTCTGTCCTACACCCAGGAAGGCCCATTTACCAGGATATACCTGGTCGGTAATCACCATACCACCGGAAATGGTTCCGGCTGCGAATGTTACAGAACCGGCAAGGTCATAGGTTGATTCTGTGGCACCGGTTGTTGGATTGATTTTCACAAGAATGTTGTTGCTGGCAGGCTGGGTATAAGCCCAGAGCCAGGGACCACCGGGAGTAACATTTTCCCAGGCAATGCCTGAAAAACTTGAAGCTACAGTGTTAAGGGTCTGCAGGGTGGCACCGGTGCGGCTGATCAGCCTGATAGGAGGATTCCAGCCATTGGTTACCCAGAAACCATCATTCACGGCATCGTAGGCAATACCACGTACTGCTGCAGGGGCTGTGATGGTTCCCACCAGGGTATTGGTGGTAAAGTCCATCTTGTAAATGGTAGTACTGTTGGGAGCGCCGTAAAAGTACTGACCGTCATAGGTAAGGTCGCGGATGTT
>CAYQRU010000202.1:0-4799 GCA_964419945.1 uncultured Bacteroidales bacterium
GCTGAATGGTTCTTGACTGGTTGTAGTTTGGTGATACCCAGCCGGTGTTATCTTGACGTGCACAAAAGTATCATTCTATTGTGCATTCTGAAACCAAATGATGTGGTTATCATCAAAGAATTTACAACTCTGACAGATGACCAATATCAAATGAAGCAATTAATGATCCAACACAGGGTGGAAGAGGTTGGTCATGAAAGCACGGGTATTTTTTGGATTCCTGCTTGGATGATTCTACAGGGGCAATTCGATCTGATATTAATCAACCCTTACTTTATCAAACAGATACCAGGTAGAAAGACAGATATCAAAGATGCTCAGTGGATAGCAACGATTATTCAAATGGGTTTGGTAAAAGGGAGCTATATTATAATACCCCCCGTTTTTTGTACCACTGGTTAAGGTGTAAGTTTGATAATTTTACCAGTGAATATGAAAAGTACCAGAAGAAGATTTTCAGCGGCGTTTAAAGCCAAAGTTGCCATTGAAACGATCCAGGAGCGCAAGACGATGGCTGAGTTATTAAGCCAATATGGAGTTCATGTTAACATGATCCAGAGGTGGAAACAGGAAATGTTGTCCCGTTCCATTGAAATATTTGAGACCAAGTCCTCGTCCAATGACTTTGAAGTTGAGCGGGAGAAGTTTTATGCCAAGATCGGGCAATTGGAAATGAAAAAGGAATGGCTAAAAAAAATTTCGGGAAGGACCGGAGTATGAGTGAACTAAAAAGCTATATATCATCAGATGAGAAGATTAGCATTCGACAGCAATGTGAGCTGTTAAATGTAAACCGGAGTACTTACTACTATAAAACTGCTGTTGAGAGTGATGAAAAACTGAGCATAATACGATGGATGGATGGATGAGCATTACCTCAAACATCCGACCTATGGAATTCTTCAAATGCAGGATTTTCTTTTCAATGAGCATCAAATTACAGCCAACTACAAAAGAGTTCAGCGATTATTAAGGCTTATGGGGGTTATGGACATTTACCCCATGCGAAATCTCAGCAAACTGGGACAGGCGAAGTATATACGTTCCTATCTGCTCAAAGGGCTGAATGTTATGCATCCCAACCAGGTATGGGCAATCGATAGTACGTATATTCCAATGAAAAAAGGGTTTATGTATCTTGTAGCCATTATTGATTTGTATTGTCGATATGTAGTTGGCCGGGATATTTTTAACACGCTCGATGCTGAAAATTACCTGATGGTTCTCAAACGAGCTATTGATGAAAATGGAAAGCCTGAGATCATTAATTCCGATCAGGGAAGCCAGTTTACCTGTCCTTAATGGATAAATTTTAATAAAAAAATGTCAGTAAAAATCAGCAAGGATGGAAAAGGTCGGGCTATTGACAATATCTTTATTGAACGACTATGGCGGACTGTTAAGCAGGATTACATGTATTTACATCCGGTTTCGGAGGGACTGGTATTGTATCATGAATTAAATGAGTTCTTTATGAACTACAATACCCGGAAATCCCATCAGGGTATAAACCGGCAGATCCCTATAAAGAAATATAAACAGGTGGCTTAGAATAAATTAAGAAAGTGAAAAATACAGAATCACAAGCTAAAAACGGGTGCAAAAACCAGAATAACTTTTCTGATCTTTGTCGGTGCATCGAATATCAAACTTCATGTGTTAAAATAAGATTTTCTTACCCGGCAAATTTATCCAAAAAATCTTTTGAAATAACAGTATTATCATTCATTTGCGATAATGACCGCCATTAGAAAATAGTTGCTTAACGACTTATTTGGGTTTATGTGAACGCGTTCGGACAGGTTACTGCTGGTAACGGCACTTCGTATTCTTCGCCAGTAATTGCCGACATGGCAACCTGTTTCTGATAAATCATCCCGGCTGTAAGCAATATCATTGTATATCAATCCATTATCTGAAGCGGTTCACAATTCCAAAACCCGGATAACTTTCTGGAATATGGCCTTCCTGACTTCGAGATGGCAAGGGGCATCATTTCGCATGATGCATCTGATACCTCATGCAAAGGCATGATCAGGATTTCTCCTAACCCAGTTGCCACCAACCTGATGATCAAAACACGGCAGCCTGGCCTGGTCAACAAACGAATCGGGATCAGCGATATAAGCGGAAGGGAAATCCTCGAAAAAATTATACTTCCTAAAGGTAGCAGGTTTTTGAAAATGTTGAAATCTTCAGGGCCGTCATCTACCTGCTCAGGTTAGAACATGACAAAAGAATAGAAACGTTGAAGATGATAAAGCGGTGAAGAAATAAACAAATAACCCAATCTTGCTGAACAAACTGGGCAATTTCAATGCGAGGTTACGATCATGCTCAGACATACAGAGCTACCACTGGCAGGACTATCTGTTTAATGCCTGAGAAATTAAATGGATGTCTTAAAAGATTGAAGCCTGCTTCTCTCAATGTATTTTTCGGCTGAGGTTGCAGAGTGGTTCTTCTTAAGAAAATATAGCTGGCCATTATAAACCCGTAACTTATCAAATAACCCAACACTGAATAAGTAATTTGCTTGTCCATTGTTCAAATTGACTTCAAAAAGCCGCTCACCAATCACAGTAAATGCCTTATGCAGTTTGTGATCAACATAAATAGCGTTCTTCCAGGTTGAATGCTTCTGATAATCAACCTTAACTGTTCTTACAGGAAGCCCGCTTTCAGAAAATACTTCTAAAGAACCGATATGATGATTGAAAAGGAATAATGTGTCGGAAAGCCGGATAAGTTCCTGTTTAACAGGTTTAAACATAACAGTTTTTTCAAAATGCATGGCTATTCCGAGTGGGACTCTTTCAGGTGGATAGGCACTTAAAAATCTCAAGGATCTTTTCAAACCATTCATACGCTCATGATCTGAGCATTGAAGAAACATTCGCTTTGTTTTGTTCTTAATATTAACAGTATAAAAATCACAGGAATAGCCATTATTATACACCCTTTGAAAATATATCATATCATCCACAGAGAACAGACAATCCTTAACAGTCTCATTAAATTTGCTGACTTCAACCGGATAACCAAGGCTTAAAAGATTGTTGGTAAAAATTACCTGATAGACGGTGTCTTTCGTAAAAATATGGCAATTGCCGAGGCAATCTTTAAAAATGCTTACCGGGGAAATATGCATAGGAATGTTGCATGATAATCTAATTTCCAAGGCTGCATCGGTCAAAATCAGGCGTGTATGATTGTTTTGCATATATTTATATCGCTCCAGAATTAATAAGCCATCATCAAATAGTTCAAAATCAAGGATCAGATACCGGGGTTGGCTGAAAACAGAAACTGATTTTCCTGTGATATTAACTTCGTCCAGGTCAATGGGTTTTGCCTCCAAATTACAACAAACAGTATCAGATCCATATGCTACTGACAACGATAAAACCTGTGTTTTATAGGCAATATGAGATATGACAAGGTTAACCGGTAACTTTTCAGCAGTTATTATACAAAGTCCGTCCGGTGATGTTGCTGCCCCATTCCAGGTATTTTGGATTAATACGTTTGCGTCAGAAACCGGACTACCGGTTCTCATGTCGGCAACTTTTATTTTGATAACGTATTTATTCTGACCGGTAATTATATTTGCACTTAATAAAAGAATCACTAACAAGAATATCCGGTCTATCCCAAAAGTAGTTGCAAAGTTCACTAATAATTTGATTATCATAGCATTGAAGAGTATTTGTTTCAGCCTTCAGAAAATTAAAAAGTTGAATGCATGGAAGAACAAGCTAAAATATAAGACGGAGATCCGGCAGAAATGTTTCTTCAAAATTACGGAAATTTGCAGGATTGTGACTCATTCTCGGATTATTCGAATAATACACCAAGAAGATCAGAAAATTCATCAGGAACATAAATTCGCTACTTTTGTCAATTCTTTGAACCAAAAACCAACCTTATGAAAAAATTATTACTCCTTTTATCACTGATCGCAACCCTTTCCTTAAAAGGCTTTGCTTAATGCAAGCCATATACAAGTTTTGTCCGCCCAGCTATTTATTCCGACACTGCTACCGGCTTTTTATCTGCATACGCAACCTATCCTTTTAGCATGGTTATTACTGCGGTAATCCCCACCGGCACTAAGCTGCCGGATTTGCCATTTTGTTTCCGGTTGATTCGACTGGAGTATTGCAGGTGAACGGGCTTCCGGCAGGCTTTACTGCTGTAACAAATTCCCCTTCAGGCTTCTGGCATGGGAGCAAATAAGGTTGTATGCGCATAAGCGGAACACCCTCCAAGTAAAAGGTAGGCAGCTTTCCGCTTCTGATTAAACTGGCCGGATATATCGGTCCTATTTCACAACTTCATATTTCGACCCGGAGAGCCGCTGACGGGAGTGAATGCAATTTCTGGTTCCGACCTGGGCACTGCTACCAATGCAAACGAATTTTATACCCTATTACCCGAACCGTGAAAAAAACGCCTGTAATTCAAATTTCCCGATTACCATGCAGTTCTGAAAAAAGTTTACAATTTTTATTACTAAACCTCTTATTCATTTACAAAATTAACTATAGTGCTGATTTGAGTTTACGGTTGGCTATTTCTTTGGATAATAGTTCTTCCAGATTCGTTTAACCTGAATTGCTTCAATAGAATGGTGAGATATGTCCGGTGGCTGCGTTTAAGTCTCATTTGTTATGTCCCTGAAATTTTATATCACTTTTTATTAATTATTGCCAGCTCCCGTTTTATGTATAAAAATACTATTTGGAATATCTGTTTGATAAAAGGTCCTGGCTGACCACTTTCAATTATTTTGCCAA
>CAYQRU010000203.1:0-4781 GCA_964419945.1 uncultured Bacteroidales bacterium
AATTGTCAAAACTTTCAGTTGTGAAACCCTGTTCTGATATTGTGTTAACCTGAAACCACCAACAGGGAAATTTTTACATTGACCATCATGCATAATCATACCAGTGAACAGGATGTAAATCCTTGCTAGTAATGTAGACTGCAACAATCCCGGATATCGCGTAAACTTCTCAAAGGTTTGAGTTTTCTTACCTGAAGTTACGTTAACAGTATCATAAGGAATTCCTGATAGCAGCCTTTTTTCGTTGAATTCGGGATTCCTTGTTCCGGCTACAATTTTACATTGAGCAGATCAGGAATCTGCTGCTGTTCATATGTGGACTCGGTTATGATTTAAAATTCCTGATCTGAATTATTAAATTGCACTTCGTTCCTGCAATTGGTTTCAAGAAAACTGATACACTATCCATGTCATGCACATTTAATCTATTGTATGTGAGATTTGTGGGGGTTTTTAACAGCCTGTTTTTACTTCTTACCAGTTCCGCTAATGATTTGCGCAGGGCTTTTGCTTGCTCCTTTCAGGGGTCAAGATTTAGCATTGTGGCAAGTTTTTACCTCAGATATCATTCAACATAATAAGCCAGCATACATAAAAAGACGTGTGCCTCAATACGCTGATTGCTTCTAAGATGCACAGGCATTACCTGGAGCCTGGTTGTTATTTCTGTACGAAAAGCTTTTTCAACATGGGAAGTATTTTAATGGTTTAAATCAATTTCCAGGAAGAAAAATCGGGCAAAGCAGATAAGCATATCGCATTAAATCCTTCGAGAGTTGCCTACATTGTTATGTTTTGTTGATCTAACTCATAATCAAAACCTTTATTACTGACATGAAAAACAAAGTATTTGGCGGTTTTGAACTTGTTTATCACCTTGACAGCATGCAGGCGAATCTGATCTTTACCTCTAAGAGAGGCGCCTGAGCTGGGTCGCTGCCCTGGTTCTACCCAATTTCCTGCTGGTGGAATTCAACAAAAGATAGCCCTTTTGGCTGCATTCATATGCTAAAAATGAGGTTCGTCAAACAATCAGGCACTCACCAGGATAATCATCTGACTGGATTTCGGCAATTTCTTGCTTGTCGAATAAATCCGGTTGTATGATCCTTTTATGAATCAATGAATCGATTTGAACAGTATGAAGTGCAGTTATCCAATCAACATGAGGATCATTGTGCAACTGCTTATTTTAATCTTTCCTGTAATCAAATCCCTGCCTCCCACACTCCGCGCTCAATTTCAAACTGATTGAGAACTTCTGATAATTGGCCCGGAAGGGTGCGGATATCGGCAGTGTTACCACTGAATACATCCGCTGCTACGGGGCATCCATCCTTTATTCAGTTCGTCCGCCTGCCTTGAAAATAGGTATGGCTAATTTTGGCCAGGAAACCATTTATTTACGATGGCAGAATAGGTCCCGTCAGCTTTGGCAGCATCCAGTGCAGACTTCCATTGGGTAACGATCAGATGATCCGTATTTCTTGAAAAAGCTATATAATAATCGGATGAAAGCAATGCTAGTGTGGGGCTAATCTGCCCATACTGATAGCCAGATTCATGCAGGATATCAGCAATGGTGACATTCGAACACACGATCGCATCCACTTCGCCATTCATCATAAGCGTAACCATGTCGGCAGGATTTTCCTGTGCTAACAGGTTGACAAATCCAAGTTCCCGCAAATATTGGTCAGAAAACCAAGAGGTTACAGTACCAATAGCACTGAGGTTACGGGCTTCTTCAAGAGTGTTGATTGTAATTCCAGATCCGTTTCTGATATAAAAATAGGTATTATTGGTTCCAATCGGACCCACCCAATGAAACAGTGTCTCTCTTATTTCCGTTCGATCCATCGTAAACAAACAAAAATTTGGATTGTGCAGGGCCAACTGGTATCCGTTACTCCAAAGGGAAAGCCTGATGTCATAATAGCGCTGGTTCCTGCGCATAATCTCTTTTACCACATCTGTTCCAAAACCGGTGATTTCACCATAACTGTTCATAAACGTCAGTGGAGGATACTGCTCAGTGTAAAACTGGATGATGCCAGGTGCTCCGGTGGCCTGCATATATTTCTGATACAAGATCTCCAACTGTCCATTAAGTTTGAGCTGATCAAGCTCACCTTGAAAATCTTTTGTCACCAATTCCGGAATAGCTTTGTTGAATGCAAAATATACCAATGAAGTATGGATAGTGAGCAATGGCCTGACATCGTATATGCTCCGGTTGATGCTCCTAAGTGCGGCTTCTGCAGCAATTTCTGAAGACGGAACCAGGGTGATTGTTCCGTTGAGCAATTTTTCAAAGGCTTCGGCGCTGTTTTCGCAGTACACCAGATTTGTAAATCCTTCGTTGACAAGGTATTCTTCAATTGAAAAGTCAAGTATCACACCGATCGCTTCCACCTGCCGGGCATCTTCAAGAGTTTGAATGTCCAGAGGATTGGATGCAGCGCTATAGAACCTCCAATCGATTGATGCGAATGGACCAACCCAATTAAACAGGTCTTTACGCTCTGCTGTAAGGATGGTGGAGAATAATACAGAGTGCGGATTGCTTTTCGCCAGTGCAATGGCATCAGCCCAAGGCATTACATCAGCCTCAAAAGGTATATTCAACCTGTTGCAGATGATGGAAAGCAATTCCGGAGCAATCCCTTTCAATTGCCCTGCTTCAGTGTAGTTGAAAGGTTGGTATTCTTCTGTAATAAAATACAGGTTGTGCGGATAACGGTTTTCTTCCTTTTCTTTGCATGCACTCAGAACAGTGGTTAAAGCCAGCATGATTAGGGCAAATCGTGAATAGATCATCTGTATCTTGTTATTTTTGAATTTTCCCGTGATTTTATGATTATCCTGCAAAACTACGTTTTTATATTCAGAACAAAATGAGATATTAAAGGGATTTCAGATTGCTGGAAGTATTACCGGTTTATATTCAATGTAATGAATAGATCTGGTTACTTTGCCATATGGCGTAAACCCTGAAAAATGCTTCATTTGCAGTAGAGGTGATCATTACTCCATTTGACGAATGGGTAGGTGTTGGATGAACTTTGTTTTACCTGCAACAATGACTATGTAAATATTCATGCTGCGATTTCCAGATTCACAATGCAAATTCCTTGCTTATGAATTGATGGCTTATATATTTAACCTGATCTATTTATAATATTTCTGATAATGGGCTAAATCCCATGGTTCACCTATACTTGGTTTTTTCCCCGATCTTAGTGTCGGTATTACGGAAAAGCTTGATTCGTGTTATTTTACGTATTCTTTTAAATTATTCAGGTTAAATTGCAATTTCCTTTCTTGTCCCATGGCATTGGCGGCAATCATGGCAGCGAGTACTTTTTCCGGAGTTATTTGTCCAACTTCATGATGAATGCTTTCCCCAGGTTCGCAGGCTTTCACAGCGGCTTTCATTAGCCGGGTACGGGTAACTCCGGCGAGTCCCAATTCGGCAAAGGTTACAGGCAATCCCACCGACTCGCAAAAAGCATAAACGGTGTCTATTTCTCCTGGATCGGTGCCGGTGAGATGAAGCCCTGTCAATACTCCAAAAGCGACTTTTTCACCATGATAATAAGCATGGGCTTCTTCCAGCACCGACAAACCGTTATGAATGGAATGGGCTGCAGCTAATCCGGAACTTTCAAAACCTGTTCCACTGAGCAGAATGTTGGCTTCCACAATATGATTCAGCGCCGGAGTGATAATGCCTTGCTCATTGGCCATTTTTGCTAGCCTTCCATATTTCAGTATCATATCGTAACATAATTTTGCCAACGCCAATCCTGTCCGGGTGCTATAACCTCCACAGGCATTCATGGATTGGGTTCGCTCGCAGGAACGGGCTTCAAACCAGGTGGCCAGTGCATCCCCCATACCGGATACAAGAAAGCGTACCGGTGCCGCAGCCATCACATCCATGTCTACAATTACTTCCTGCGGATTGGATTTCTGATAGTAAACAGACTGAAAAATACCATCTTCTGAATAGATTACTGCACAACCGCTGCAGGGAGCATCGCTAGATGCAATGGTTGGTACAATAATGACCGGTATTCCGGCGCGGTCTGCAACAATTTTGGCTGTATCAATTACCTTACCGCCTCCCATTCCGGCAAGGACCCGTGTTTTATGATTAACCACAAGTTCGGATACACGTTGTATTTCCGGTTCACAACATTCTCCCCGAAATTTTTCTACATGCATGTTACTATGCTCAAATTTATCAATATGCTGATTTAGAATATTTTGCGCAGTTCCTGAGGCCAGGATCATGCTCTTTTCTCCGTAAGGATTCATGAAAGATTGAAGCTCCCGGATTAATCCTTCTCCCTGTATATACTTGCCGGGAAAAACAGCTTTAAGAATTGGTTTGGAATTTGTCATGGTACTTTTCATACATGGTTATGCGAACAAAAATAGTTTTTCTTCATGAATAATGTCCGGAAAGCTTACTGCCGGAATTTATTTTCAATGTATTTCCTTTCTTCAGAGCACTTTTATATCAACACATACAGATTATTGTATATTTTTGCAGCGTTTTGTGCATTCATCAGACAAAAATCAGTTTTTATGAAAATAAAATTTATTGCACTCACCCTGCTCCTGCTGATTACAAAATCCTCGTATTTATATTCCCAGGATACCGAAAACTACTTTCAATCCATCAGAAATGAACGTCTTCAGCGTAACCACGTAATGACCAACCCTGAAAGTTCCCCTCTTTCACCTGAACAGGTCGAACGGTTTGATTCCCT
>CAYQRU010000204.1:0-4752 GCA_964419945.1 uncultured Bacteroidales bacterium
GGTTTTTACATCTTCAAAATCAACATTTACATAACCTGGCATCGTAATGAGTTCAGCAATACCTTTGGCAGCCGTTGTCAGAATATTGTCGGCTCTGTGAAATGCTTCACTAAGTTTCAGGTCGCCGTACAATTCACGCAATTTATCATTGTTGATAAGTAGCAGGGTATCAACATATTTACGCATTTCTTCAATTCCGGCTTCCGCCTGTTGGCGTCGCTTACGTCCTTCGAATAAAAAAGGTATAGTAACAATCCCTACGGTGAGGATATTCAATTCCCTGGCAGCCTGCGCTATTACCGGGGCCCCTCCTGTTCCGGTGCCACCACCCATTCCGGCAGTTATAAAAAGCATCTTGGTGTTAACTTCAAGTATCTCCTTGATCTGCTCAATATTCTCGAGCGTGGCAACACGCCCGACATCTGGTACCGATCCGGCACCTAATCCTTTTTTGCCAAGTTGAATTTTGGTAGGAACCGGGCATAGTTCCAATACCTGTGCATCGGTATTGCAAACGATAAAGTCCACATCCTTAATGCCTTGCTGATACATATATGATACAGCATTACTTCCGCCACCCCCGATACCCAACACTTTGATAATGTTTGAGCCGTTTTTGGGTAAATCAAATTCTAAGTCAGTCATGATAGTGTCTCCTTGATGATTTATTAATTAATATTGTTGATCAGAATTTAGTCTTGTTTAAAGATCCGTTCGATGATCCTAAAGATCTTTCCCCCTTCGCTGACATCTGCATTATTTTTTGGAGCTTTATTCTCCTTTCGAAGTCTTTCCTGATCTGCTCTTTGAAGTCCAAGCATAACCAGGCCGACACCTGTAGCGTACATGGGACTGCCAACTTCTTCAGGCGAGTTGCTGGCAAGGTGTTCATTTGGATAACCAATCCGTGTATCCATACCGGTAATAAAGGAAGTGAGCTGAGCCACGTGCTTCAGTTGTGCACCTCCACCGGTCAGCACAATTCCGCCAATAAGCTTTTTTTCGAGATTTGAATTTTTAATTTCATAATAGACATGTTCAATAATTTCTTCCATGCGAGCCTGAATGATTCCAGCCAGATTTCGCAATGTAATTTCCTTGGGAGCCCTGCCGCGAAGCCCCGGAATGGTGACAATTTCCTCATCCTTATTTTCCTTTGCCAGAGCTGAGCCAAATTTGATTTTCAGCTCTTCTGCATGCCTTTTTATGATTGTGCATCCTTCCTTGATATCCTCAGTGATAATGTCGCCACCAAAAGGAATGACTGCAGTATGCCGGATGATTCCATCCTGAAAAATGGCCAGATCAGTAGTCCCTCCGCCAATATCAACCAATGCCACACCAGCTTCCTTTTCATCTTCGCCAAGTACAGCTTCGGCTGAAGCAATAGGTTCAAGCATCAGATCAGCAACATCAAGATTGGCGTTTTTGACACACTTCATGATGTTTTTTGCTGCTACCGTTTGACCGGTAATGATGTGGAAGTTAGCTTCTACCTTTACACCCAACACTCCTTTTGGTGATTTGATGCCTGGTTCGCCATCAATGGTATACTCCTGAGGAATTACAGCGATGATCTGTTCACCGGGATTGATCACCAGTTTGTACATGTCGCCGGTAAGGCGGTCAATATCATCCTGAGTAATTCCATCCTCGCGGTCGTTGCGCACGATATGCCCCTGATGCTGCTGGCTTCTTATATGCTGCCCTGCGATACCTACAAATACAGAATTAATATCCACATTTGCCCGCTGGCTTGCTAGATTTACTGCTTGCTGGATACCAGCAACAGTATTTTCGATATTATTGACAATTCCTCTTTTCACACCAAATGAATCAGCCCGCCCGAATCCAAGAATTTCAATTTTTCCATATTCGTTGAGCCGACCTACAATGGCTGCTATTTTTGTAGTGCCAATATCAAGTCCTACGATAATATCCGATGATTTCATGGCTGTTAGATTTTTGAGCATACTACCTGGTTATTGTATTTTAAGTTGATAATTTTATATATATCAAGGTATTGGATTGCTTTTTCCGAACGATAAAATTTTACCAGTTTGTCCAATTTTTTTTCAGTATCTGTACCATCACCAAATAAAATTCTTTGTTTACCCACATGTGTGTACAACTCCAGTTCACTCTGCTGATTTGCATAAATCTGCTCTATCAGCGATTGCAGCAGTGTATCGCGATGAATGTGCTGAGCAACAAGAATTGCCTGGTACATGCTACCCTCACGAAACACAGGAAAAAGTGCTGCCTTTGCATGAAGATCGTTACCTGGCCTGAGCTCACTGAGATGAGTCAGATTTCCACTGATGATCAGCAATCTGTGAGGATGTGCCCAGGTATAAGGCATTACAATGCCTTTATCATCAATATAACATGCATGACTACCAAACATGATTTTTGCTACTGGTATGCGCTGATTTGCGCGAATGCGCAGTGTACCGTTAAGCATCAGGTCTATATCACAGTGTTCAATATAATGGGTTCCCAGAATTTCTTCCCTGATGCTTGCAATGGTTTTCGCCTGCAATACCTGTCCTTCAGGTGCTCCAAACCTATTGGCAAGTAACTGCCTTATTTCAGCACAGGTTAGCAATGTATCAGTATTGGAGTAAACCATGTCAATTTCCAGATTACTGCAGGCCTTGTGGTTATGCTCCTGCCTGATAAAGCCAAGCAGAACGAGAACCCCGGCAAACAATAAGATAGTAATAGCAATATTCAAAATCCGTTTCATTGATGAATGACTTTAAAGGTTGTTTCAATGGGTGCAACTAATCTGTCAATATCGCCGGCACCGAGGGTCAGCAAAATTTCTGGTTGCAACTGTATGAGCAAGTCAATCAGTTTTTCTCTGGTACATAAAAATTTCATCGGGTGATCAATCATTTCAAACAGCATCTCAGATGAAACACCCTCGATAGGAAGTTCCCTGGCAGGGTAAATATCGAGCAGAACGACCTTGTCCAGTGCCTGCAGACTAACGGCAAATTCCCTTGCAAAATCGCGGGTCCGGGTATACAGATGAGGCTGAAATACGCCGGTAATTTTTCTGCCTGTATATAATTTGCGAACCGAATCAATGCAGGCATTGATTTCTTCAGGATGGTGTGCATAGTCATCAATGTAAATGAAATCCTTATGTACGATCCTGTGGTCAAACCTCCTCCTGACACCCAGAAAAGATGAAATTCCCCTGATGATGTTTTGTTTACCTGCACCGGCAAGAATTGCGGTGGCGGCGGCTGCTACTGCATTTTCGAGGTTCATAAGACCTGGAATTCCTGTACGTATGTCTTTTATCCTGCCAAATGGAGTGATCAGATCAAAATGGTAAACACGTTCTCTGAGAGAAATATTAATTGCCTGAAAATCTGCTTTTTCTTTAATTGAATATGTGTATATACCTACCATATTATTTATGTCGGGAACAAGATCAATTCCTTTTTTGATAATGAGTTTCCCTCCTGGCCTTATCCTTGAAGTGAAAGCCGTGAACGACTTTTTCAGGTTTTCGTGATCACCATAAATATCCAGATGGTCGGCATCGACAGAAGTGATTAAAGCAATCCATGGTTGTAACTGCAAAAAAGAATGATCGAATTCATCGGCTTCAGTGACAAAGAGATCGGTTGCTGGTGCAAAAACCAGGTTCGATTGCAGGTTCTTTGAAATGCCTCCAAGTATCGCATTACATTGATCAGGGGATTGATTAAGAATATGTGCAATCCAGCAGGAAACACTGGTCTTTCCATGTGTTCCACCTATGGTGATGAGTCTTTTATCTTTGGTGATGATGCCAAGTAATTCAGCTCTTTTAACCATTGGAATGCTGCTGCCTGCCAGATAAATGAATTCCTTGTTGTCTTTTGGAATAGCAGGAGTATACACCACGATATCAGGTATAAAAGGAATCAGTTCAATATTATCATCAAAATGAACAGGAATACCTTCAGAAATCAACTCGCTGGTTAATTGCGATTGTGTACGGTCATAACCTGACACATCAATACCCCAGCGTTTTAACATCCTGGCCAGAGCACTCATACCAATGCCACCAATACCCAGAAAATAAGCTCTTGTCCAGGAATTCCATGCAGTCATATGTTCCGGTCCGTAGTTCATGGTATCGGTTTGGTCTTTTTAAAAGCAACAGCCAGAACCTCTGCTGCGATCTTTTCTGCAGCATGACTGTATGACATTTTTCTGATATTTTCTGAGAGCATCCGGGATTTCAGATAATCGTTCATTAATTCTGTAACTACTCCTCCCAGGAGTTTTTTTGCTTCGCTGTCTTTTACCAGGATGGCCGCATCATTTTTAACCAGGGCCATGGCATTGTGTGTCTGATGATCTTCTGCCACATTAGGCGAAGGGATTAGAATAGCAGGTTTCCCCACAATGCATAATTCTGAAACTGAAAGTGCACCTGCCCGCGACACAACCACATCGGCAATGGCAAAGGCAAGATCCATTCTGTAAATAAACTCCATGATCCTGATACCTTTATCTTCAACTTCCGGAATTAATGAGGAAAGCACCGGAAAGTAGCTTTTGCCACATTGCCAAATCACCTGAAATCCTTTGCTGATAAAAAGTTGCAGATGTTTACGAATACTTTCATTAACAGTCCTTGCGCCCTGACTTCCACCTGTTACCAGTAAGGTTTTACGGTTTGTGTCCAGGTTAAAAAAACCGGCTGCTTCCATCATTTTTCCATCCAGATTTAAAATTTCCTTG
>CAYQRU010000205.1:0-4745 GCA_964419945.1 uncultured Bacteroidales bacterium
AACAGAAACAACAACACTAAGGGTTTGGGGTTTTCTGCTCGTTGCGTGAGGGATTTAACGGAAACCGGCTCCGCTCAATGCGGGGCCTTTTATTTGATTTTGATGAACTTATTAGATCCAACACCGGCTACCTTTATTGAAGAACTCTTTCAGGCGTATTTCGGTTGCCGCAAAAACAAGCGCAATACCATCAACGCACTGGCTTTTGAAAAACATTTTGAACGCAATTTGTTCTTACTCTCAGAAGAAATTAAATCCGGGAATTACACACCCGGCCGCTCCATTGCTTTCATTGTCAATAAACCGGTAAAACGGGAAATCTTTGCAGCCGATTTTCGCGACAGGGTGGTACATCACTGGCTTATAGCAAAGTTAAATCCGCTCTTTGAAACGGTTTTTATTAACGACAGCTATGCATGTCGCACAGGTAAAGGCACGCACTATGGCATACAACGGACTAATGGTTTTATTAAAGCATGCTCAGAAAATTATACACGCGATTGCTATGTGCTAAAATTGGATGTACAGGGGTTTTTTATGCACATCAGCCGCAGCTTGCTTTTTGAACGGCTTCAGGCATTTATTTGTCAGAATTATTTTGTGCCTGATAAAGAACTGGTACTTGAAATCTGCAAAAAACTGATTTTTAACAATCCTGCCGAAAACTGCATCATTAAAGGAAAAAGAAAAGACTGGGCAGGCTTGCCCAACAATAAAAGCCTGTTTCACAGTCCAAAAGATTGCGGCCTGCCCATTGGCAACCTCACCAGCCAGGTGTTCGCCAACTTTTATCTCAATCCTTTCGACCATTTCATAAAAGCAACCCTGAACATCCTCTACTATGGCCGGTATGTAGATGATTTTATCATCATACACGAAAACAAAGATTACCTGAAAACGCTCATTCCGGCACTTTCAAACTTTTTACTTTCAACTTTACAACTCACCCTGCATCCAAACAAGATTTATTTGCAGCATTATAATAAAGGAGTTAAATTTCTGGGTGTTATCATCAAACCCAACCGGATATACATATCCAACCGCACCAAAGGCAATTTTTACGAAGCTATTATAAAGCAAAATGCAGTTGTCAAAGAAAAGAAACCGGACAAAGAAGCAAAACAGGCTTTTCTATGCAGAATGAATTCCTACCTGGGAATCCTAAAACACTATAATACATACAAGCTAAGAAAACGAATGATTTTTAAGCACCTAAGCTGCTGGTGGTGGAATCAGGTTTTTCTAAGCGGGGGTATTGCTAAGTTTGTGTTCAAAAGGAGGGTGGTAAAAAGGCGTATGACCTCATTCCGAAGTATGGCTTCCCCAAATTCATTACCTTTGCAATTCAAACCAAAAACCTGATAACATATAATCAATATCTCTAAACCTAAGCCTGCCTGATGAACTTTATGCCCGCTTAAGTTCATTCATCAAAGACCTGGATAAGGGCAACAGCAACGATTTTATTGTCGAAGCAATTGAGCAAAAACCGAAAAGTGAGCAAAACCAACTCAGATTGAAATTGATAGAAGGATACCAGGCCACTAAGCTGGAAGATGTGTCGCTGGTTAAAGAATTTGAGTTTGCCGGTTACGAAAAAATAAAGTCATGAAAATGGGCGACTTATTTTGGGCAAACTTTGACCCTGCAATTGGTTCTGAGATATCGAAGTTGCAGAAGATGATATTCCCATTTTATATCGGACATTCGACCGCTTCGCCGCCGAAGTTGATTTTGTGATACAGCATCAGGTCCCAGGTCATCCCCATCGAAGTAAAACTTGAAGAAAACCTCCAGGCCAAGAGCCTGAAAGTTTGTCACCAGAAATTTTCACCGCCATTCTTCATCTGCCTTTCCATGTCGGATTGCCGCAGAAAAGATTGGTTAGTGAATTTGCCGTTGTATGGGGTGGAGAGGGTGAGAAAAATTAATGAAAAGGCAGGGTCACAAATGTAATTTAAAACATCTGCACCTCTTTCATTCCTCCAAATACTCAACAACCTTATTGAGGCTTAGCAAGATATGATCAAGATAAACCAGATCATTCTTTTTCATTGTAAATTGTAATTAAATCCTGAAATATATATTCTTTCAGCCTTTGATTTCTAAGGCCATTCTCACTAACCAAATCTACTTTGATACCCAATTCATCGGAGAGGTTCTGCTGGATTTGAACAAACTTAAGCAGGCTGATACTTTTCTTTAAAGAGATAAGAATGTCCAGGTCGCTGTCAGTAAGGTTCTCTCCCCTTGCATATGAGCCGAATATTCCAACTCTTTTTGGTTTGAGAGGAATAAGTGAATTTAGCACCTTATCTTTAACTTCCTGGCTGATCATGCAAAGTATTTTTGCAAAAGTACTGTATTATCAGTTAACAATGATTCGTTCTCATGCTTTTGGATCATACATTTATCGTATAATAACAAAAATGCCGAATCCCTTGAATTTGTGCTCTCTCACTGATGAAACCTAAGTCTCCTTTGAAAAAGTGCTCGATATCACAAATAGTCGTTTGAAAAAGTGTTTCATTCACCATAAAGACGTTGGACTTTGTGTAAAATGAGGTATTTGAAATAGAAGAATACTGGCAGTTTCAGGCAAAATCTCCTCCAGAATAACAAACCGTTTATGTCCGGAAATCCCCCCTCCCTTCTGCATCCTCCTCTCCATGTCGGACTACCGCAGGAAGGATTGGTTAGTGAATGTGCCGTTGTATGGGGTGGTAAGGGTGAGAAGAATTTATTGAATACCCTGCTGAGCGGCATTGCAAATGCCTCTCACCGGGGGCACTGATCATAAAAACCCCGCCAGGTTCCCCAAACTCCGGCAGGTATCAATTTCAATTTTCTCCTTGTCTCCCAGTCTCCCAGTCGTCACTTCCCCCTACATCCCATACATCTTAATAATTTCCTGCTTGCTCTTGCCCAGGATGTTGTATTTCCTGCCAACCTTGATGAATGCTTCCAACGCTTATTCGAGGTGGTGCATTTCGTGGCCGGCTGAGATTTGGGTACGGATAAGTGCAGCGCTTTGCGGAACCACCGGAAAGAAGAACCCGATGGCGTAAATGCCTTCGGCAGACAAATCGCGGGAGAAATCCAACGAGATTTTATTGCAGTATGGTCTCTGGTTCGAAACAGGATTCGCTATATCACTATTCTATGTGAAGTATTGTCAATGGTTTAGGCAAAAATCAGCAACTTATAGAATCACAACTTAAGCACTTGCTGCGTATTCTCACAAAACTCATAAGTAAGAATTTCAAATTGGAATAAAGGGTATAACTCTTTGAAAGTAAAATATCCGGAGCGTTTCCGTAACCTGCAATCCAGTTTTACTTCATACGCCTTCCCTGATCTGAAGTCATGCGTAATCACAAAGTCAACCTCTTTCTTGTCAGTTGTTCGCCAAAACCTGATATTTTCAGGTTCATGTATATCTGCAAGCCGCCTGAAAACATAGTTTTCCAATAGTACCCCTTTGTCCTCGCGATATTCAAAGCGCAAAAATCTGTTGAGTAAAGCATTGCGCATCCCGTTATCATAAAAATAAACTTTGGGCATTTTAATCAGTTCCTTTCGGAGATTTGTTGTGAATGTTTTTAGAAGCTCTATGTGGAAACACTTTTGCAGTATCATTAAATAACTGTCAATAGTTTTATTATCAATGCCCACAGTTGAAGCCAATTCATTTTTATTTACAAGATTGCCAACCTGGCCTGCAATCAAGGTAAATAACTTATAAAATGCATCTTGATGAATTACACCGGCTTCGTCAATGTCTTTTTTTAAAAAAGAATTTACAATATCCTTAAGCAGTTCGATTTTTTCTTTTTCATCGTTTTCGAGTACTACAGCCGGATAACCACCAAAAACAAAGAATTCATTCAGTGCGTCAATCAATTCATTTGAATACGTTGAAATGTAATCCTTGTGAAGACAAAGCAATTCCAGTTCTCTGCCGAGATGGATCATATTTTTAAAACTGAGGAATTCAGAAAAGGTGAGCGTTCGCAGGTTAAATATTCGTTTTCTGCCCGCAAGCGAATCATCAAAGCCCTTATCTATGTAAAAGGCGCTGCTTCCGGTTGCAATGATTTTAAGGTTCCCAAGGTATTTGTCGTAAAGATATTTTAAAAAGTTGGAAGGACTCCTGGCATATTGGATTTCATCAATAAAGATTAATACCGGCTCCTGATTCTCAGTATTTAATCCATCCTTTGCAGGCCTCACGGCAAACATAAAAATGTTTTCAGGGTGCTCATTTATTTTTTGCAACACCTCGCGGTTCTCAAACGAAACATAAAAAGCCTTTTCGTATTTATTCTTGAATTGATTGAAAAGTTCACGCAGCAAGGTGGTTTTTCCTGTTTGTCTGGCACCGGTAATAATTGTATATTCCTTTCTACCAATGTGTTTTCTTATATCTTCTTCGATCTTTCTTTGTAAATACATTGTTCTAGTGTTTTTTTGAAAACAAAAATAGGACATTTTTGGATACATACTCCAAAATAATCAGGTTATTTAGGATTCATGCTCCAAAAATTCCTATCTTCTTTGCCAAACAGGTTATCTATGAACGGCTCTTTTCAACAAACAATCATCTTACTGGTGCAAATTTTATTTAAAGGATCAAACACCATGATAATTTCATACAAGATTATCCGGAAACCCGGCAAGGCTAATTTCTGAGCGACACCACAATTTCATTTGATCATTATCTTTCCCATCTCTCATCTTTCTAC
>CAYQRU010000206.1:0-4693 GCA_964419945.1 uncultured Bacteroidales bacterium
GTATTACTCCTTTCGGTAAGTTTATCAGGAAAGTTCGCCTTGATGAAATTCCTCAATTTTACAGTGTACTCATCGGTGATATGTCGCTGGTAGGACCTCGCCCCGAACGACAGTTCTTCATTGAACAGATTGTGCAAAGAGCTCCGCATTATATGCTTTTGCAGAAAGTAAAACCCGGTATTACTTCCTGGGGGCAGGTTAAATTTGGCTATGCTGAAAATGTTGATGAAATGATTGAACGACTCAAATACGACATCCTTTATATTGAAAATATGTCAATTGCCATGGATATCAAGATTTTAATATATACCGTACTGATCGTTTTAACGGGCAGGGGAAAATGAGTCATCAGATTGCACCTGTTTCTATCATTCTAACAATCAATTCTATATCCTTATCTGACCCGTGTGGATCGTATTTCATCCTGAGATCGAATCCAAAAATACCGGCAAAAGCCTGCCAGAAAAACGCTCTGAATTGTCCCCGGAATTCCTTCACGAGGTCATAAGAAGTATGACCCGTTTCGCGATCAATCAGCTTTAACAGAATCCAACCCTGCGTAAAAGTCAGTTTCTTCAGGTCATCTTCAAACTCATCACGTATTTTTTCTTCTGCCTTCTTCATAAGCTCTCGCTTTTCTTGTTCTGAATGAATACTCATAAGCTGAGTTTCATACTCCACCAGCCTGATGCCAGCCAGGCGGGCATAAGGGTAAGCCACTTTTACGTTACGAACCAACCTGTTGAAACGGTATTCCTGAAAAACGTTTTTAAAAACCGGCGGAGCGAATTTCACATATTCAGGCAGCGTAATAACAGCAAGGGTGTCACCATTTACATCAACAATGGCGGAAGTAATCACAGGCCAGGGTTCCTGAGAACGGGAACCGGCGACAAGCACAAAGATAAAAGTAACAAAAAGGAAATTCTTTTTCATGATCCCCACCTGGATTTATCATTCAAACGCCGTAAAGAGGGCAATAATTATACTGGATATATTCAGGCAACCTTCAACCGGGAAATCCCGGAGCGGTCAAGCTTTTCTCTGGCATACTGCAAGGTGATCTTTAATTCGCGGTTATGACCGGTTTCTGATGGCATTTCGAACATAGCATCGGTCATGATGGCTTCAAGGATGGAGCGTAAACCACGTGCTCCCAATTTAAACTCAATGGCTTTGTCTACCACAAAATCATACACCGCAGGATGAAAGGAGAGTGTGATATTATCCATCTGAAAAAGACGCTCATATTGCCTGGTAAGGGAGTTTTTAGGTTCAACCAGGATTCTTTTCAAGGTTTCCCTGTCCAGAGGATTCAGATACGTAACAATGGGTAATCGTCCGACAAGTTCAGGGATCAGACCATAACGTTTTAAATCCTGGGGAGCCACATATTGCAACAGATTGCCCTTGTCGAATTCCAAACGTTCCTGTTCTTTTTTGAATCCTATCACATTTGTTTGAAGGCGCGAGGCAATGATTTTTTCAATTCCGTCGAAAGCACCACCGGTAATGAATAAGATATTCTGGGTGTTTACCTGGATCATTTTTTGTTCGGGGTGCTTGCGACCACCCTGCGGTGGTACATTTACCACTGTGCCCTCGAGCATTTTCAGTAATGCCTGCTGAACGCCTTCGCCCGATACATCGCGGGTAATGGATGGATTATCGCTTTTGCGTGCGATCTTATCAATCTCATCAATAAAAACAATACCTCGTTCAGCGGCCGGAACATCAAAATCGGCCACCTGAAGCAATCGCGAAAGAATGCTTTCAACATCTTCACCAACATATCCTGCTTCTGTAAGAACAGTGGCATCAGCAATACAGAATGGCACCCTCAGCAGGCGAGCTATGGTGCGAGCCAGGAGGGTTTTTCCCGTACCTGTTTCACCCGTCAATATGATGTTGGATTTTTCAATTTCCACATCTTCAGGCTTTTCCTTACTTTTGGGCTGTAAAATCCTTTTGTAATGATTGTAAACTGCAACGGCTATTACTTTTTTTGCAGCATCCTGCCCAATTACATACTGATCAAGGTATTTTTTGATTTCAACCGGTTTTAACAAATCTATACGCGTAGAAAACTTCTTGCTTTTCGTGCCTGCCTCCTGGCTGATGATTTCATTTGCCTGCATAATGCAATAGTCGCAGATATGCGCATTTATACCGGCAATCATGATGTTAACATCACGCTTGTCTCTTCCGCAAAAAGAACATCTTTCTGAGCTCTTAACCATGGTTGATTTCGATATAATTTACTGGCAGTCTAACCACAATAACAAAAAAATTCACCTGAATTAATAATTACCTGTCCATTTTTCACGCCACCAGGCTTTTTTTACCGACTTTGTTACTAACTGCGAACTTCAAAAACTTTTTCTGATATTCAGCTTTTCAAATTCTTTGTGAGTACCTCATCAATCATTCCATATTCCTTCGCTTCTTCCGCGGTCATCCAGTAATCGCGGTCGGAATCCTTTTCAATTTTTTCAAAGGCCTGGCCGGAATGATCAGCAATAATCTGGTAAAGCTCTCCGCGAAGCTTAAGTATTTCCCTGGCCGTAATTTCAATATCAGAAGCCTGGCCCTGTGCACCTCCCATTGGTTGATGTATAAGAATACGGCTGTGTTTCAGCGCAGTGCGTTTTTTCGGTGCACCGGCACACAGCAATACAGCGCCCATAGAGGCAGCAATACCAGTGCAAATAGTTGCCACATCAGGCCTGATGTATTGCATGGTATCATAGATTCCCATGCCTGCATATACTGAACCGCCCGGAGTATTCAGATAAATCTGAATATCCTTTTTAGCATCAGCAGATTCAAGGAAAAGCAGTTGAGCCTGAATAATATTGGCAACATAATCATCAATCGGAACACCAAGGAAAATAATACGGTCCATCATCAATCGCGAGAAGACATCCATGGTAGCAATGTTTAGCTGGCGTTCTTCAATGATAGTGGGTGAAATATAGCTCTTTACCGCTGATGAATAGCGGTTTAGTGTCATGCTGCTAATACCACGATGCCTGACGGCATATTTTATAAATTCATCGTGATTCATTTCTTTTTTATTTTTTATCAGTGATAAGTTAATGGTTAAACGCTCTCTTCATTAGAATGTTCTTCATCATCATGGTTGCAATGTTCATCATGTACATGATGGTGATGATGAGGACTGACAATTCCAGTAAGTTCGTAGAATTCATCAAGGGTCACTTCCTTTGTCCTCAAAGTAAACGTATTCTTCATGATTGTAAGCAACCTGGAAGATAGCAGTTGGTTCTCGATTTTTTCATTTTCCTCTTTATTGCTTAATATTTTATCTATCGAATCTTTGATCCGTGCATCATTCTCATTTATATCCCTTCCGGCGTGCTTTTCGAAATACCGCAAGACCAGATTTCTTTTTTCATCTTCAGTGACTTTTACATCAAATTTTTCAAATATTCTTTCCCTGATCATATCCCATTTTAAACTCCTGATAAGGTCAGGGAAATCTTTCTCTATCTCTTCAGCAGTAATTTTTTCTTCACTTCTGTCAAGCATCAGCTTTTTCAAAAAATTTTCCGGAAGCGAAAATGAATGGAGTTCGAACAGTTTTTCCCTTGCATCTTCCATAAACTTCCTGTCAGACTCTGGTTCACGCCTGTATTCCAGACTACTGCGTATCAGGTTGCGGAATTTTGTTTCGTTCATATCTTCGGTCTCCGGAAAGACTCTGTTAAAAAGGTCTTCGTTAACTTCAGCCGGAATCATACGTGATATCTGGCTTACAACAAAACTGAACATCCCTGCTATTTCATGAGCTTTGGATGCCTTCACTTTTAGCAAACGCTCAATATCTTTGTTGTCCGGAAATACTTCCCGGATATTAAAGATCACCTGATCGCCCTTTTTCAACCCGTTAAAGCGGGCTTTTTGGTCTTCGGTCTGAAAGGAACTGGGATTAATATAATTCTTAACACTTATACCATCCCCGAGCGGTTGCCCATTTTCTCCCAATTGTTCGAAGTTACCATCAATCCAGTCTCCATGTTCTGAGAGCTCAGGATAAATAAACTGACCATAATTTTGTCTTAATTGTGTGATTTCATCTTCCAACTCATCCTCTGAGCATTTGATCCTGAAATAATCCAGTATAATCTCGTCAGAGAATCTGAGTTCAAAATCTGGTCTAAATCCCATTTCATAGAATAATTCGAAGTCAGGTTGTGTGCCTAAGTCAATATGACCGCCCTTTTCATAATCAGGAACAGGATAACCGATAATTTTCAATTCATTTTCGCGGATATACGAAGTCATTTCTGTGGAGACGATGTTATTGACCTCATCCAGGATAGTGGCATTTCCATACAATTTTTTAATCATGCCAAACGGAACCTTGCCTGGCCGGAAACCGGGCATAATTGCTTTCCTCTGATATTCTTTAAGTTTTTTGTTAACGTTTTCGATATAATCTGATTCACTGACTTCAACTTTCAGGGTAGCAGTCAGTTCGCCGGTAGATTCGTGAGTAATGTTCATGCTTTTCAGGGATTCTGGTGTTAGGGTGTTCGGGTGAAGGAGTACTGTATGATTTGTATGTTGGAGTGTTGGGTTTATGGGGTTTTTATGAGTTTTGTTTGTGCGGACGAAGGGACTCGAACCCCCACGCCTTTCGGCACCAGATCCTAAGTCTGGCGCGGCT
>CAYQRU010000207.1:0-4661 GCA_964419945.1 uncultured Bacteroidales bacterium
GGATTTCAAAAGCATTGGTCATTTTATCCATGGCTGAAAGCACCACTACCAGAGGTTCGTTCATGTTGCCACGAAGAATGTTCACTACGTTTTTCACCGAAGCAGCATCCCTAACAGATGCTCCGCCAAATTTGAAAATTTTCACTGTCCGACAATTTTACCGGGCACAAATTTAAATTTTTTTAATACGGAATTGCACAATCATTCCGTGTAATATGTTTCAGGAGATTGGTCTCTGAGAGGATTCAGCAAGGCGTTTTTTACGGAAACAAACCCTGCACAGAGGTTCATAACTGTCTTTTTCTCCCAGCACCACAAGGTTTTTATCGGCAACAGTACGGTGAGAATGTTGAGCAAGGTTTCCGCATTCAATACACACCGCGTGAACTTTGGTAACATATTCTGCAGTAGCCATTAGTGCAGGAATGGGACCAAAAGGATGACCCAGGTAATCCATGTCAAGTCCTGCTACAATAACTCTTACGCCGCTGTTAGCCAGGTTGTTACATACTTCCGAAAGCTGATTGTCGAAAAACTGTGCTTCGTCAATACCAACGACATCGGCATCATTCACGTAAAGCAGTATCTGCGATGACGATTGTACCGGAGTACTCGAAATGGCATTTTCGTCATGAGAAACTACGTTGGCTTCATGGTAGCGTTTATCCACTGCAGGTTTGAATATTTCCACTTTTTGCCTGGCTATTCTTGCCCTTTTCAATCGCCTGATCAGCTCTTCGGTTTTACCGGAAAACATGGAGCCAACGATCACTTCAATCCAGCCCCGGCGGCTTTGGCGGTTGTATGGGTGCTCAAGAAACATAACAATTATTCAGTATCTGTTACAGCATTTTAGGAATGCCAAAAATAGAAAGAATAATCGCATCAGCATCATGTTTCCCTGCATGGTTAAACAACCTTGCCGGAAGGTTGTTTACACATATCAGAGGAATTATTTAATTTTGCAATGTTTTTCAATCACTTAACCTAAAATCCGGTAACATTGGAAGATATTGATCCTGAGCCTTACAAACAGGTTTTTGTGTTGTTTTCAGACATTTTGCTGCAACCCTTTTCATTTGAGCTTTTACTACTTTTTCTGGCCATGGGACTCCTGCTGTTTTTATCGGCTTTAATCTCGGGTTCAGAAGTCGCATTTTTCTCTTTAACTCCATCGCAACTCAACGAAATAAGGTCGGGTGCTGGCCGGTTGAATCAAAGAGTCATAGCCTTGCTTGGATCGCCAAAAAAACTTCTGGCTACTATATTGATTGCCAACAATTTTGTTAATGTTTCCATCATTATCATTTCCACCCTGATTACTTCAAGACTTTTTATCCTGGATGGTTCTCCTGTTTTTGCATTTATCATACAGGTGCTTGTGGTTACAGCGATTATTCTGTTGTTTGGTGAAATTTTGCCAAAAATGTTTGCCTCTCACTATGCATTGAAATATGCCCGCAACATTTCCGGATTTATGAGATCTCTCATCCTGATTTTTCACCCCCTGAGCATGTTTCTTGTGAGTTCTACTTCATTCATTGATAAAAGAATCAAGCGAAAGGGTCATGATGTGTCGCTCACCGAACTTGGGGCTGCTATCGAGATTACCTCCGCCAGTAGTACTCCCGAAGAGGATAGAAAAATTCTGAAGGGAATAGTTAAATTTAGTGATATTGAAGTAAAAGAAATCATGAGGCCCCGAATTGATGTTACCTCTGTTGAAATAAAAATGTCGTTCGATGACCTGATGAAAACTATCCTGAATTCAGGTTATTCGCGTATACCTGTATACGAAGACACCTTCGATAATGTGCGTGGAATATTGTATATCAAAGATTTACTTCCTTATCTTGAGCAGCCTGCTGCCATTTCATGGCCTGATTTGCTCAGACCCGCTTTTTTTGTACCTGAAAACAAACGTATCAATGACCTGTTGCAGGAATTCAGGGAAAAAAAGATTCACCTCGCCATTGTGGTGGATGAATACGGCGGAACTTCGGGTATGGTAACGCTTGAAGACATAATTGAGGAAATCGTAGGCGAAATCAATGATGAGTTTGACGAAGATGCCAGAGATGTTACCTACTCGCAGTTGGATGCTTCGAATTTCATTTTTGAAGGTAAGACACTGCTTAATGATTTCTGCAAAATTGTGGGCATTGAAGATAAAATATTTACAAAAGTAAAAGGTGAGTCCGATACACTTGCGGGACTATTGCTTGAAATCATGGGAAAAATTCCGGCAAAAGACGAGAGTATTGAGTTCGATAACTTTATTTTCCGGGTCGAAGCGGCGGACAAACGAAGAATCAAGCGGATACAGGTAACACTCAAAAGCCCTTCAAAAGACTAAATAGTGTTCCGTTTATGATTGGTTTCCTTTACCCAGTTTTTCTATAAAATTTTCTCTGTGCACAATGAAACGCTCATGTGTTCCGGCTCCTGTTTTCCCTTCTTCGTCCCAGGCTTCAACACTAAAAATAAGTTTACGTCCTTCGATACCGGAGAGTTTAGATTCGCACCAGACCTTCCGGCCTTTTGAAGTGGCTTTAAGATGTTTGATACTGACCTCGGTCCCCACGGAAATATAGCCTTCGGGCAACAGATGCTGAATGCTTTCATGACAGGTTTTTTCCATCAAAGCAATCATGGCTGGTGTTGCAAAAACCTCAACAAGACCTGATCCATAGCTTGCAGCTGTGGCTTCGTGTGTCACTACGATTTCACAAAAGCCCCTGATTCCTTCTTTCAGGTTAAAATTCATACCTTTAATCTTTAAAGTTTAACCTGATGGTTTGTTTAACATCCGGATGCAGGCTCAATGCCACAGGACAGGTATCAGCACAAACCTGTAAGATCTTCTTTTGCTTTCCGGAATATTTTTCCGGTGGAAAATCAATGTCAATGACTATTTCGCCGATACGGCGAGGATCGGAAAGCATAATTTTAGCGATCCGCAAATTTGTTCCATCAACATTGAAATTATGGGTGCGTGCCGCAATTCCCATAATGGTCATCATGCAGCTTCCCAAAGCCGCAGCTACCAGATCGGTTGGAGAGAAAGCTTCTCCCTTTCCCTGGTTATCGGTGGGCGCATCGGTAATGATTTCGTTACCTGACTGTAAATGTGTTACTTTGGTTCTTAAGTCACCAGGATAAATAGTGTGTGCTGTTTCCATGTTGTTTGCTGACAAGGGTGAAAGAAAGTGATGAAATTAATGGCTCAAAGATAAAGACAATTGGGCTTATAAGAATATTTTTTTCTGATGTTCAATCCGGTTCGGAAAGGCCATTCATTCACAAAAAATCAATTAAACACTTACCTTTGCACCGGGAAATCATCAGCTTACCCATAATCATCCGTTTGATGGAAAAGAAAAAGTTCTCCTTTCTGATTGCGGTTCTGGCTTTGTCTCTTACCGGGATCATGATCATTCAGCTTTATGGCATACGTAATGCAATCCGGTTTCAGAGCAAACAATTCTCCAGCTCTGTCGAATTAGGATTGAAAAATGTTGCCAGCAGGATCCTTGAGATGCAGGTAGATACAAATGCTCAGATGTTAAAAGGATGTAAACATGTGCAGGAATTCGAAAGAATGGAAATGTTACCACTCCTTTCTTCGCCCCTGATTGACGATTTGATACGACAGGAGTTCTGGGGGCTTGGAGTCACAATTGATTTTGAATCAGGTATTTATGGTTTCCCATCCGGTACAATCTACAAGTTGAGCAATCCTGTATCCGGAAGCCTGATCCTTGAATCGGCCCATCATGTATCGCTGAATTGCCTTTTCGACAAAGATGAATTCCGGCTTGCAGTCTATTTCCCTCAGCAACAATCTGTTATTCTCAGGAGTGTAATCCCCTGGGCCATGATTTTGTTTTTGCTTATCATCGTGCTGGTCGTGACATTTTACAGAATTATCCTGTTGTTTCTTCATCAAAAGAAACTTTCTGAAATGAAAACGGACTTTGTTAACAACATGACCCATGAGTTTAAGACTCCTATTGCCACTATTTCTCTTGCCACCGATATGCTCATGAAAACCGAGATTAACAGCATGCCCTGCCAGGTGCAGCGCTATGCCAAAATCATCAGCGATGAGAACAACCGGCTCAAAAGCCGTGTAGAACAGGTGCTTCATATTACCCTCGTTGACCGGGGCGATTTCAGCATGAAGATGAGACTTGTTGATGTTCATAAAATAATTGAGGATGGTTTGAAACCATACCGCCTGCTTATCAGGCAGCAGAAAGGCAGCGTTACTAAAAACCTGCGGGCTGAAAAATCCAATTTGATGGCCGATTCAGGCCACCTCGAGAATGTAGTTTCCAACCTGGTTGATAATGCTATAAAATATTCAATCGGCTCGCCGGAAATCCTGATTGAAACAAGTAACAATGGCAACGGAATCTATATTTCCGTTGAAGATAAGGGCATCGGGATCAATGCCGAACACAAAGAAGATATTTTCAAACGCTTTTTCCGTGTTCCCACCGGCGATATCCACGATGCCAAAGGTTTCGGGCTGGGGCTTTATTATGTGAAAACCGTGGTTGATGCACATCACGGAAAAATCAGCGTGAAAAGCCAGCCCGGCAAAGGAAGCCGCTTTGAGGTGTTTTTACCTTTTGAGAACCAGCAGGTAAACTGAA
>CAYQRU010000208.1:0-4612 GCA_964419945.1 uncultured Bacteroidales bacterium
GTTCCTCTTTTGAAAGTTTTCTTTCTGCCACAAAGTTGATAATTCTCCCAACCGGGATATATGGTGAATACTTTGTAAACCATCGCCATAAGCGAAATGAAACAGGAATTCTTTGGCCGGCCTGTGGAAGAAATCCATTACAAGCTATGATTCCTGAAAACAAAGCTGGGTTATTGGCAGCTATTAACATACCTATAATCACACCCCAGTCATGAGAGAATAAAAAAAGCCTTTTCAGGTTCAGTTTTAGGATGAAGCTCTCAATTACCGCGACAAGCTTCTCCAGTGAGTAGAAATCTTTTTCCAAAGGTTTTTCTGATTTTCCAAAACCAGGTAAATCCGGAGCGATTACCTTTATTCCATGAGCAAGACATATAGGTATAATATTCCGGTAAGTGTAGCTCCAACCGGGAATACCATGTAGAAACAGAACAGTTGGCGAACCTATTTCTCCTTGTTCAATAAAATGAATTTGAACGCTTTCTATTCTGACAAAATTAGGCTTGAAGGGATAACCAATCAGAGCCGGGTCTTTTTCGCCATATTCTGGTTTCTTCTGAGAGATCATTTTTACTCAATGTTGATAAGCAATGAACCATCACGAAATTCAATACCAGGTCAGGCAAGCCAAGTGCACAGGTGCTACCTGTATATGAAGCAAGAAAGATAAAGGAATAATCCCCCAAAGATAGTCAATATCTGGCGACAAACAATAAAAAGTTGACTGCTCCCGGGCTTTTTTCTGTTTTATACCATTCTTTGAGGATATTCTGCCATGAAAGCCTTGTTGTTTTACTTCCCTGGGTATCTTCATACAGGAAAATCCTTTTGCCAATAGATTCAAACACTGATAGATGATTTAATTACTTCGGAATATCCCAAAAACTGAAAAAATAATTTTGCTGTAATAACGGCCTTCGCCATGGTCCGGAAGTCATTGACTCGGTATTTGGTTACCTCTGCTATGCTAATAATGGTATATTCCAGTGCTGACAGGTTGCATTTATGGCGGATCACCATGAAAATTAATAATGGCAACAAACAAATGTATTTGGCTAATCTGTTCTACAAAATTCTTATGACCAAATTCCCATGCAGATTGCAATTTTGTCTGGAATGCACGACCATACTGCAATTTCGGGTTGAAAAAATGATTTATTCTCAGTATAAAGTGACGGCCTGTATCCAGCACTTCGCCGTGCTAAGCATTGCCTTCGCGCTGGCTTTTACCTGTCCTGATCCGGAAAATGGCTGTTATCAGCAGGATATTGTCCGGTTGTCGAAACTGATGTCTTTTACGTTGAGTTGAAGTGTTACATTTCCGTTCCAGTGGTTTTCCTCCACATGGTAGCAGATGTTGAAAGGTTCGCCCGAAAGGATGCGGTCAATATGGCGACCTTGCTGAAAGGCAATGGCCGGGAACGGAAAGCCGCGGGTTTCGCGGTGTACCACTTCAAATTTCAGATGATTTTTCCCAACAATCCTGGCACGGCCGGTATCAATCAGCCCATTGGTTTGAAACACCGGCGACATATTCCCGGGTCCAAAAGGCGCAAATTGCTTGAGAATACGCATAAATTTCGAGTTGATCTGATTGAGGTTGATGGTGAGGTCTACTTCCACTTCGGGGATCAGCATTTCATCAGTAATGCTCCCGGAAACGACTTCTTCAAAGCGTTTGCAGAACGATTCGAAATTTTCGGGTCTGATCGAGAGGCCGGCAGCATATTTATGACCGCCAAAATGTTCGATATACTCGCTGCAGGCATCAATGGCATCGTACACATCAAAATCCTTTACTGATCGTGCTGATCCGGTGATCATATCATTTGACCTTGTGAACACAATGGTGGGGCGGTAATAATGGTCGGTCAGGCGTGATGCCACAATCCCGATCACTCCTTTATGCCATTCAGGATTAAAGACAATGGTTGATTTGCTGTTTTGCAGTATTTCATCTTCATTGATCAGATCAAGTGCCTCCTGCGTAGTTTGCATATCAAGGTTGCGGCGAGAAGTGTTGTATTGGTTGATCTGGGTGGCCATAAGTGAGGCGGCTTCGGCATCATCGGCAATCAGCAGTGTTACCGATTCCCGTCCACTCTCCATTCTTCCTGCCGCATTTATCCGTGGACCAATAAAAAAAACCAGGTCGTTGATATTCATCTCCCTGGCAAATGACATGGCATCGTTGTTAATGATCCCGCAAACCTGCATGATGGCTAAAATACCTGGTCGCGGGCTGGTGTTCAGCAGGTTTAAACCAAAATGGGTCAGAATTCTGTTTTCACCGGTTATAGGCACTATATCGGCGGCTATGCTGACTGCCACCAGGTCAAGATACCTGGTAAGCGATCTTGTTTGCTCATTACCCCAGGCCTGTGTAAGACCCTGTATGAGCTTGAACCCGATACCGCAACCGGAAAGCTCCTTGTAAGGATATCCACAATCAGGCCTTTTGGGGTCCAACACGGCATAAGCATGCGGAATTTCTTCACCGGGACGATGATGGTCGCAGATGATGAAATCAATATTCAATTCGCGTGCATAATCTACTTTTTCCACAGCCTTGATCCCGCAGTCAAGCGCAATCACAAGGCTGAAACCATGTTGATGGGCATAGTCAATGCCAATGTATGAAATTCCGTATCCTTCGTTGTAGCGGTCGGGAATATAGTAATCAAGGTATTCATGTCGTTCCCTGAGGAATGAGTATACCAATGCCACGGCCGAAGTACCGTCAACATCGTAATCTCCATACACAAGGATTTTTTCCTGGTTCTCAAGAGCCCGGGTGATACGCGCTACTGCCTTGTCCATATCTTTCATAAGGAACGGATCGTGCAGTTGTTCGATCTGGGGGCGGAAAAAAGATCTGGCTTCTTCAAAGGTAGTAATACCCCGCTGAACCAGCAGGTTGGCAATAACCTCACCGATTCCCAACGCCTGCTGCAGGTGTTCAACCTGTATATTATCTCCCGGTCGCTTAACTACCCATCTCTTTTCCATGTGGCGAAATTCTTGAAGTACAAAAGTAGGATTTTCTTTGAAATATTTGAATTTTCAGCAGAAGTTTAAATAAATTAATACTATCATATATCAACGCTAAACATGTGTTCCCTTTACCTGAGGCAGTTTCAACAGCATGAAAACTCTTTAAATTTGATCGCTAACAGATTGTTACGTATCTCAGTAATATGCCTTGAAACTTCAAATGCATAATTTTCCTTTGGGTGTTAAAAAAAATCAACCGACCCGGATACGGAACGATAAAGGCACACCTGATGAATGGAGTTTATCAAAGCCATAATCATGGGTATGAGACTTCTAAACACGCCATTGTGAAATTAATGATTACTTTATCTCTGTTTTGGATAAACTGATTTTCTTTGCAAAAATAAAGATTGAACCGCATGAAAATTCTTATCCTTTGCACGGGAAATTCCTGCCGCAGCCAGATGGCTCACGGTTTTTTACAGTCTTTCGATTCCAGGCTATCAGTTAGTTCGGCAGGTACTGAAGCATCCGGCTCCCTCAATCAGAAAGCGGTGGAAGTGATGAAACAAGCCGGTATTGACATCAGTCACCACACTTCCGATCCGGTTGAACTTTACCTTGATGAAAAATGGGATTATGTGATTACCGTATGCGGTGGCGCCAATGAATCCTGTCCGGTCTTTACGGGCAAGGTGAAAAACCGGTTGCATTTCGGATTTGAAGATCCTTCGCAGGTATTGGGTACTGATGAATTTATCAACAGTGAGTTTCTCCGGATTCGCAATGCAATCCGGGAAAGATTTCTTGAATTTTACAACGTGAAAATTAAACCCCTGCTGGAAAATGATAAAGACTAATAAACACCTTGGTTTCTTTGAAAAATACCTTAGTCTGTGGGTGGCATTCTGTATAGTCGGCGGTATTCTGATCGGCTCTTTTGCCGGCGATACCATGCAGGTAATGAGTAAAATGGAAATATATGGAGTCAATATTCCCATAGCTGTTCTTATCTGGCTGATGATCTATCCGATGATGCTACAGATAGATTTTTCGAGTATAAAAAATATTGGAAAAAATCCCAAGGGATTGATATTGACAGTGATAGTTAACTGGCTGATCAAGCCTTTTACAATGGCTTTTTTTGCCTGGGTGTTTTTCTCGAAGCTTTATTCAGCTATCATTGCCCCTGAAATGGCCGGTGAATATATTGCCGGCGCCATTTTACTGGGGGCTGCCCCATGCACCGCGATGGTTTTTGTGTGGAGTTACCTTACCGACGGCGATCCCACCTATACCCTGGTACAGGTTTCAGTCAACGACCTGATTATTTTAGTTGCTTTTGTGCCAATAGTAGGTTTACTGCTGGGTATTACCAACATCAGCATTCCATACAATACGCTTGTTTCAGCCATTATAGTATTTGTGGTAATACCTCTTGTGGCGGGATTACTCACGAGCAAAACTCTCATCAGAACACATAGCAGGATTTGGTTCAAAATGGTTTTTCTGCCCAGGCTGAAACCCTTCAGTATTATTGCGTTGTTACTTACGTTACTGTTACTTTTCGCCTTTCAGGGGCCAAATATCACTACCAATCCAGTGATCATCCTGCTTG
>CAYQRU010000209.1:0-4597 GCA_964419945.1 uncultured Bacteroidales bacterium
GGTCTCCGGTGCCGTCGAATATCACCCTTCCCGTTCCTTCGTTAAATGCATCCGGACCGGCATTATTACTCCAGTTACCTCCAATGCTGATCGTTTTATCATTAGCGCGTAATGTACCGCTATGTATCTCCAGGTCATTCTTTATTATTAAATTTTGAATCACGCTGAGAGTGCCTGTAGTCTTACTTATATGCACGTCATTAAGATAATTGCCATTGCCTATCTGCAAGAAATATCCTGAATTATCAGAGATAAATTCGACTGTACCAAAATCAAGCTGGAAGCTTCCTGCATGAAGTGCTGCCAGGGAATTGCCAAATCGTATGGTGCCTCCGCTTACCTCATTTACAAATACATTATCAATGATAATATTTCTTCCCGGAAACTCTAAAAATGAATTATTGTTCATTGTTAGTTTTCCACTCAGATAGGTATAAGCTGAGGCCGCATAATTATTGGTAAATTTGGCCTGGTTTAAAAACAACCAACCCGTTGACGGGAATGTCAATTCTCCTTCAATGGTAGCAACACTTCCAACATCAAGGTTTAATGTTCCGGCCAGGTTAAGGGCGCCGTTAACAATAAAATCGTTTCCTGATGAAAAGTCTATTGTGCTACCATTTTGAATATCAGCAGTTCCCTGGACGATCAAATCAACACCACCTGTACTGAAATACCAGGTTGAATTTTGCATGGTAAAATTTCCCGCTACCCTTACCGGAAAGTAGGTTTTGCTGCTATTTATGTCAGCCAGAACTTTTGATGAGGTAACTGCAACAAGGTTTCCAAATTCAGCATCATCATCAGTTGGGTAATGAAGATTATAAATATAAGCAGTATTACCTGTTCCCAGCTTAGCATTTGTACCTTCATTAAACCTCCAGTCTTCAGCATAAAAATTACCTGCTGTTACATTGTCGTTCGAGCCTGAATACCAGCAAACCTCTCCAGATGTCAGATTGCCTGCTTCGTTGGTCATTTCGAGGGTTCCGTAAATATTGGTATTTCCGGTGACATTACAGGAATATGAACCAAGGTTGAAAGTTCCTGCATCTATATTCAGGTTTCCGGTGATTGTCAAATCTGATAATAAAGTCATGGTATTAGCTTTTCCGCCGTCAGAAATAAGTTTTCCGCTGCGTTCATCATATATTGGGCCGTTGATAATGTCATCACCACCCTCTTTTGCACTTTTGTTGATATTAACGTGATGAACAGTTGAACCATTGGATTGAAAGATAAAATAATCTCCGGAGCCGTAAAATTCAAGAATACCGGCGTTGGGGGTAAAATCGGCACGGGTGCCTTCAAATCCCTGTGATGTGCGGATGGTTCCGCCCGTAATATTGGTTGTAAACGAATATGCGTTGTGATCCACTCTGATTCCCACATCTTTAAAATCAAGAACTGCACCCGGCGACATGGTGAGTGAAGCATTTGAAAAGTATGGCCAGTAACTTGTTACCATTCCACCATGGACGTTTAAAACACCTCCGCCGCCAATGGCGATGTTACCTGCAAAATCAATGAATTGTCCGATATCCTGGTGCAGATTGATTGTACCGTCATTTACCGTGTAAGATCCGTACAGGCTGTTGTCAGCAAGATCGTTCGCCGTAAAAGTCCCACCGTTTACCGTAATGCCTCCGGCAGTCCAGTCGTAGATTGCACACACGGTGGTTCCCAGGAAATTGAGCACACCGGAAGCTTTGTTTACTTCAAGGATATTGAAGATTTCAGAATTGCAGGTTTGGTCTCCGGTGCCGTCGAATATCACCCTTCCCGTTCCTTCGTTAAATGCATCCGGCCCAACATTGTTTATCCAGTTGCCTCCAATACTGATGGTTTTATCCACAGTGAATAACACACCGGAATTTATTTCCAGGTTGTTCTTAATAATCAGGTCTTCGTATACCTGGAAGTGTGCAGTGGTTTTATTGATTACAACATCATTCAGGTAGTTGCCATTGTAAACTGACACAAAATGATAAGGATAACCCGACATAAATTCAACAGTTCCATAGTCAAGCTGGAAGCTTCCTGCTTCCGGGGCGGTTAAGGTTCTGCCAAAGCGTAAAGTGCCTCCGCTTACTTCATCTGTAAATGAATTCCCGATGTAAATACTTCTTCCCGGGAACTCAAGAACAGAACCGCCATTCATGGTTAATTTTCCATACAGATATGAGTAATATGATGATACGTAATTATTGGTAAAAGTAGCCTGGTTCAAAGACAACCAACCTGTTGACGGGAAAGTTAGTTCTCCTTCAATGGTAGCAATACTTCCAACGCTCAGGTTTAAAGTTCCGGCCAGATTAAAGTTACCGTTTACAATAAAATCATTTCCTGCTGAAAAGTATAATGAACTTCCATTTTGTATATCAGCATTGCCTTGCACAATCAAATCAACACCACCTGTACTAAAAGCCCAGGTTGAATTTTGCATGGTAAAATTTCCCGCTACTTTTACCGGATAAAGTGCTTTGATTCCATTTTCGCCAGCCAGAACTTTTGATGAGGGAACCGCCACAAGGTTTCCAAATTCAGCATCCTCATCATTGGGGTAATAAAGATTAAAAATATATGCAGTATTACCTGTTCCGAGTTTTGCATTTGTACCTTCATTAAACTTCCAGGCATCAGCATAAAAATTGCCTGCTGTTACATTATCATCTGAGCCTGAATACCAACAAACCTCACCAGATGTCAGATTGTTTGCTGCGTTGGTCATTTCGAGGGTTCCATAAATATTGGTATTTCCGGTCACATTACAGGAATATGAACCAAGGCTGAAAGTTCCGGCATCAATATTCAGGTTTCCGGTGATGGTGAAATTTGAATTTAAAATAATGGTATTGTCTTTTCCCCCCTCAGAAAGCAGTTCTCCGGTACGTTCGTCATAAACCGGACCGTTGATATCGTCATCACCACCCTCTTTTACACTTTTGTTTATATTTACATGATGTATAGTAGAACCATTGGATTGTCGGATAAAGAAATCACCTGAACCATATAATTCGAGAGTACCACCGGTGGGGGTGAAATCGCCACGGTGGCCCTGATATCCCTTGTATGTGCGTATGGTACCACCACTGACGTTGTTTGTCCAGGAATATCCGTTGTAAATCGTTAACCCGCTTGTTTTAAAGTCAAGCACTCCGTCGGTCATGGTAAAATTCGCCCCATTGGCATAAGGCCAATCTGCATAAGTGCCATTCAGGTTCATGGTTCCGCCAAGAATGTTCACCGAACCGCACAGGTCAATATATGTACCGGTACCGGAATTTGTAAGATTGATTGTTCCACCCGGATTTACCCAGAATCCGCCATACAATCCGTTTTGAGCAAGATCAAGTGCTGTGAAGGTTCCAGCCATCACATCAATGCCACCACTAGTCCATTTGTATTGGTTGCAGGTAACTGTAAATGCTGCATTGTTGATGCGGAGAGCATTACCCATATTGGCTTCAAGAACATTGAAGGTTTCGCTGGAATGAATATACTGATATCCTGTTCCATTGAAAACCACTGTACTGGTTCCTTCAATAAAACCGTTAGTTCCCACATCGTTTTGCCAGAGTCCTTTAATTTTAAGGGTTGTACTGCCCAGGCTCAATGCACCACTTTCGATCAGCAGGTTGCCTCTGATCTCTATATCGTTATTAAAGGTGGTGGTGCCGGATGAGCTGATTTTTATATTGTTGAAATAGTCACCTGCAACAAAAGAAGATGAGCCGGAGGAGCCGTCGAACACAAATGTTCCCTTGTTTAGAGCGATACTTCCACTCATATTATTAACAAAATTACCAATAATAAAATCCTCGTTGGAATTGCTGGTGAGTGAACAATTCTCATATATATACAGATTGCCTGTCAAACGGCAGGGATATGTTGATGAAGAATTATGAGTCAGGGAAGTTCCGTTTTTATTGTTTCGCACATTGTAAAAGTGACTGTCTGAATCTTTAGACCGGATATAACTGATACTACTACCTTTAAAGTCAACAAATCCAGCTGTTAAATAAACATTTGCACCAACCAAAAAATCCCAATCGCCATACACATAGATGGTTGCACTTCCGGTAACTGAAGCCGAAGAGCCTGATTGCCACCTGATATCGTCATTCACATAAAGTTTTGAAGCTGTATTGTTCATGATAAGCGTTCCATATATATCTACATCAACATCCACAGACAAGCTGTAAGCGCCAATGGTCAGGATTGTGCCTGGTTGTAAAGTCAGATTCCCGCAGGCGGCATTAGTGCTTTGAACATAAGGCTGTCTTATTGCACCTGTGGGAATGATTACATCAAATGTATAGTTCGGTACTACATTTCCATCCCAGTTGCCTGCTGTATTCCAGTTGGTGCTCACATCACCCTGCCAGGTCAGAATGTCGGTTCTCTGGTATGCCATGGTGTATGAGCCTGAAGCTCCATACCAACCTCTTACTTTCAAATAGGCATAGCCAGTATAGGTAGCCATCCAGCTAACCATAGAAAGAGTGGTTCCACAGGTATCATCATTGTATGCAACCTGGGTACAATCTTTATCAAGAATTTCCAGAATTGTATCAAAGTTAGCTGTGGCGCCATT
>CAYQRU010000210.1:0-4482 GCA_964419945.1 uncultured Bacteroidales bacterium
ATAAGATGGGGCATCGCTGAGCATGGAGCCGCAATGCTTGCATTTGATGGCATTCACATGGATTAGCTCATAACAAAGCGGACAGCGTTTGGTATTGTTTTCTGACATGGTTTTTTGTTTATTGCGGGTCAAATGTATTCAATTCTTCCTTATCCGGTACATTCAGCGATTCCCAGATTGGTTCTAAAACACTTGCTGTTGTTTGCATTACCTGTGGGAAAGCTACCCGCTCCGGTTCCGGCTGGCCAATTTTTTTCAGGAAGGCCTGCCACATCCGGTTGCGGCTGTTATCCATTGCAAAAGCGCTTGTAAACAGCGAATGGTTCGGAAAATAGTGGGTTCTGCGTTTTGAAAAAGTGGCTGCAATGGCTTCTTTCAACACCGACGCATCATACTTTCCTGAACTAATCAACTGATGCACATCATAGAAATCTTTCATGCGGCTGTTTAAACCAGAAAGGCCGATCATGGCATGGAATTTTTCGGCGATTACTGTTTCAACAGTATAGGCCAGCAAGTCAGGGGCGGGCATGTCTGGTAACAACACCGGATATTGCAGCCTTACAGCATGGGGTGTTATCCGGTCGCCAAAACCGATGTCAATCTGGATATTGGTTTTAATGGTATCGAAACCGGCCGGAAAAACAAGACGTGTACTGTTGTGCAGGTTTTGTTCAGAAATTTGCTCCTGATGTATGTTTTGAATATCGTACCAAACGCCGTCATCATAATTTGCACCCGCTATTTCAGCCATTATCATTTTGAGCCGACCGTCTTCATCCGGCATGGAATATCCCAGAAAATCAATGTCTTTGGTAGGTCGAACGGTAAGTCCGTGGATGGCGTAAATAAAATTACCGCCTTTTAGAACAAACCTCTCAGCATGGCGTGAACGCGACAGGCGGTACAACAGGCGCTCGTGCAGGTAGCGGACAATGATCACCTGAAATGCAATATGCTCTTTGCGTGAGATATTCAGCAGCCTGGCTCTTATGGATGCAGCGGTATTCATAGCATGGCTTTAAGGTAAGGCATCATGATTTTTTCCATGCGAAGTATCCCGGCATATTGCTGCAATCGGTTCAGGTTTTTGTCGTGTCGTGACATATAATTCTTAATCACTTCGAGCATCACATCCTCGCCTGCTTTGTTCCTGAACCTGACGGCATCGCATACCGAGCGTTCAAGGTCGTAGCATTTTACCTGTTGACCGTCAATAGTTATTTCCGCGATTCCTGTTTCATACGCCTGTTTGCTCAGATAATACAATGCCAGCGGCGGATATCCTGTTGTGCTGATCTTTGTGGTTCGTGGCAGTGCAAGATGGTATTGGTGCGGTACAGTTGTGGAGAGCTCATACATCTGCCATGCGGTAAAAAGGCAGAATACTCCGGCAGGGATCATTCTTGCCACCATTACATGCTCATTCTGTTGCAGATAATCTGCATGTACATAAAAGCCGTGGCGGGCTTTGTACACTTTTCCTTCTTTTATGAGTTGCTTAAGATGGTAGCGCAGGGTTGAACCTTGCATCTGTGCTGCTGTAAGGCAGCCTTTATTTTCTTTAAAGCGTTTAATGAGTTCTTGCCGCATCTGTATTTTTGTATTTTCAGACCACAAATATACACTTTTGTGGTGTGATACATCAAGTTTGGTTTATTAATTCACTACCAACTTTAGCCTTGACCCAACCCTGACAGGGTTAAATTTTCAAAAAACCAAAAGGCTTTCGCATTACGGCTACCAACCTTTTGGTGTGATGAAATATTTGGCCTTTGAAGGCTCGGGAAACCGGCCTGTTCAGTGGTAACTATCCGGCCATACCTTTTGAGCTATAGGGACTGGGCCAACCGGAAACCGTTGTTGTTGTTGCGGTTGCCGGGGTTGTTGTTGTTGCGATTGGCAACCCGGCAGTTCTGAGCGTTGTTGTTCCAACTGCCGCCGCGCAACACGCGGTTGGAGCCCCTTAGCCGGCTTCCATGCTTATATCGAATATTTTCTTTCGAAGACTATATGTTTGAGCATGTTGTGTAAATGCTATCAAAGGGATAATATGACGGGCATAATCAGCCTGCGACCATTCGTTGTTTCTGAGCCTGTTCCCTGCTAACTTATTTTTCCTAATGAAGCGTTTTTTGCTTTGTTTGTTAAGCCTGACAAGATCATGAAAAACTACATAACCCAGAAATGGCAATCCTTTATCGTGCCTGTTGATGCAGGGTTGCTTGCAATCCAATTCAAGGCGGTTCTTCAGGTAGGCTACATGCTGCTTTTGTACTTCAATCAATTCTGTTTTGCAGTGATGCCAAAATACCATATCGTCCATATATCTTACAAAAGCAGGAATACGAACTTTTTCGAGTATGTAATGATCTGAAACAGCCAGGAAAAAGTTGGCAAAATACTGGCTTGTAAGATTCCCTATCGGAAGCCCGTAATTTAATGAAGCCTGGTAACTTCTGATAATTTTTTCGAAGAGCGCAAGTAGCCGCATATCTTTGAAATGTCTTTGCAGTTGCTGCAGCAATAGTTCGTGAGAAACAGAATCGAAATACTTTCTTACATCGAGTTTGCAAAACCACTCAAATTTCCGTTGGTTTGCCTTTGCATATTCCAACGCGGCATATTGCCCTTTTCCGATTCGGGTGGCATAGCTGTGATAAATCTGGAATTTCTCAAAAACGGGGTGACAAACATTCATGATGGCATGATGCAGTACCCGTTCCGGAAAAGAAGCAGCACATATCAGCCGCTTTTTGGGTTCGTAGATAGTAAAAAAATGATAGTTGCCAATTTCTGGTTCCCCTGATTGCAACTGCCTGCGCAGCAAGTTCAGATTTTGTTGAAGATGCTTACCGTATCGAAACACATCTGCCTTACCTTCTTTGCCTCTTTTGGCTTTAATCCATGCCAGCCGCAGGTTATCAGTATCGCAAATCTTTTCAAAAAGATTACCCACCCTTTTCATCCTGTTCTTTTTTTTGAAACCACAGTACAAATTGCTGCCCGTATTTTTCAAACTTTTTATCTCCAAAGCCACGCACGCTTTTCAGAGTTTTTTCATTTATTACTGGTAGAGCTGCTATTTCGGCAAGTTCCTGATCAGTGCAAACTGCGTAGGCTGGCACTGCATCTTCAGCAGCTATCTTTTTACGTACTTCCCTGAGTTTTGAAAACAACTTGAAAACCTCTTCGCTCAATTCGCTCTTGTAGTCTTTTTTTATGTTTTCTGTTTTTTGAAACGCCGGCGCTGTGGGAAGGTATTTCACACAAAAACACCAGGAAGCTCCCCTTTCGTTGCTTACAAGCTGGTTCTCAACTTCCAGGATTTTATAGGCCCGCAAAAAGCGGTTCATTTCTTCTAAAAATGTACCATTATCGGTAACGGGTATGGTAAAAAGCTTTATTTGCATGATATTAAAAAAAATTCGGTGCTTCGCGCCAATGAATGTTATTCGTTTTGCCTATCGGTCGCTCGTCCCTCGCTTCCTCTTTGGCAAAACTCATGTTAGCTCAAAAGGTATGGCCGGATAGCTAGCCACGTGAACTATAGGGACTGGGCCAACCGGAAACCGAAGTTGATGCCGCGGCTGCCGGGGTAGTGGCCGTAGCGATTGGCAACCCGGCCGTTCTGAGCGAAGTTGCGCCAACTGCCGCCGCGCAACACGCGGAAGGAGCCCGAGGCCGGTCCCTGTGGGTTGGTCTGGCTGCTGCTGCTGTAATTGCCGTACCAATCGCTGCACCACTCCCACACATTGCCGCTCATGTCGTACAAGCCCAACTCATTGGCTTTCTTTCCTCCAACAGGCTTTGTGCTTGTATTATTATTGCCATCATATTCAGCTACTTCTCCTATATTATTACCACCGGAATACTTATAACCTCTGCTGTTTTGGCCACCCCGGGCAGCAAATTCCCATTCAGCTTCGGTGGGTAAACGGTAGCGCTTTCCGGTAAGTTGGTTCAGCTTGCGGATAAATTCCTGCACATCATTCCAGCTTACATTTTCAACAGGGCAATTATCACAGCCTTTAAAGCGTAATTCCGGTGGATCGCTGCCCATCACTGCACGCCACTGCTTCTGGGTTACCTCATACTTCCCCATATAAAAATCACTTACTGTTACCTGGTGGGTGGGCTTTTCATCATCAGCGCAATCGCTTTGCTCACTCATGCAGCCCATGATGAAGGTGCCGCCACGCACGAATACCATCTGGTTATGAAAAGGATCTCTGCGCCTTGCTTCATCAAGTCTTTTTGCTTCCTCTTCCTTTGCTCGCTGCTCTGCTGCAAGCCTTTCCTGTTCTAGCATGCGTTTTTCCTCTTCCTGTCGCTCCTTTTCCCTTTGCTCGGCTAGCTGTCTCTGTCGTACTTCCTCAAGTCTTTTTGCTTCCTCTTCCTTTGCTTGTTGCTCTGCTGCAAGCCTTTCCTGCTCTCGCAACCGGTTCAGGTTGTTTTGTGCTTCCTGGCTGTACCGGCTGT
>CAYQRU010000211.1:0-3067 GCA_964419945.1 uncultured Bacteroidales bacterium
GATCTCATTCTGGAGTTCCATGTGAATAACAACTGTCTGCCCGGGTTGTGTTACTGCGTCATGCAGAAGCATTTCAAGCCATGTCTGTGCTGCCAGGCTGCTCCACCAGAGTGTGAACACGGCAATCAATAGTGTTTTCGGAAATTTTGCGATTGTTTTCATGTTTAGAAAGAGGCTGATCGTGATTAAAAATTTATTAAAAGCATTGATTCCCATGAACTTGCCCGCCAGGGTGGATTAACGAATAAAAATTTTCACATAACACTGAATATGATTTTTGCTGCTGATGAACTGCTTTGCGTAACTAATCCTTGATGCAACGAACAGAAAAGCCATAACTCTTAGTGAAGTAGCTCCTGCCTACATCGCTATTGGTATAGTACAGGCCGCGGTACCATGCACTCGACGTTAAACTCTCAGTAGAAGACCACCAGTAACCGATTGCACTGATACCGTTGAACGAACCAGCAGTGACACGATTGCCACCCGGAAGTCCTGACCAGTTGCTTTCATTGGTTGCGCCGGTGTTGGGGATTTCCCACCTGGGATGCAGATCGGGTACTGTGCGTGTGCTTTTCATTTTTCCGCCTGCAACGTTCTCACCGCCTAAATAGTCGGTCAAGTCTGTAAATTCTGCATCAGAGGGCACATGCCAGCCTGTAGGGCAAAGGCCGTAGGTATTGTTTACTGCATGCCAGTTATACAAGGCTCCGTAGCTGTCTTTCAAACTGATTTCGTTGTAAATCCAAGCGTAAGCGCCGATGGTATTGACTTGCCAGGCGCTGTTGTTTGAGCCGGGATATTCAATGGGAGTATCGTTGCGGTATTTTGTGGTTTTCAGGTTTTCCTTCATCCAGCACTGGTTGCCAATCTGCACTGTGTTATAAATGTTGCCGTCAATGTCGGTAAGGGTGGAAACGCCGCAAACAAAGCCTCCGCTTTGGATAATATTGATGGTTCCAATCACATCAATGGCATTTACTACGCCATCGCCGTTTATATCGGCATTTTCAAAACAGAAAGGCTGGGGGTTGTTGCCGAGAATGTAATTGATGATGGTAAGAACATCTATCACATTAACAAATCCATCGCTGTTGGCATCACCGGGAATTATTGTAAAAGAGGGGATTATTGTTGCCATGCCGTTAACAGACCCGGTCAGAAGATTCTGGCCTGATACGCCACCAATAATTCCATTTTCCAGGTTAAGCGGATATACACCGGTTTGAGAAGGAGTTTCTGCTCCAAACGATACCATCAATCCGTTTGTGAATAAATTTGATAATGAGAAGGTCATCACCCTCAGCGTATTGGTTCCGGGTATGACTTCGGCATTTATCATATATGCGGGATGGGGGGGTAATGGTGAAGGAATCAGGTAGGCAGAGTTGGGAATATATGAAAAACCAGCGGGCAAAAGCAGATCGAACTGTATAGCAAAAAAGTTATCGTTGGTTTGTGGTTCAACCATTATCACAATTGTGGAGTCAGCATATCCGGTTACATCATGCACAATCAGGATGTTTTGGCCTTGTGTCTGCGCCGTACTCATCCAAACAAGGCAGCAGATGGTCGGCAGCAGAATGCAGAATGTTTTTTTGAGTGTTTTTATAATTATTTGAATTATTGTTTATTACAAAAGAATTATTTGGCTCAATACCTCCCTCTCCTGCTCATAATAATATTCACCGTGCCCACTACATCTGCTACGTTTAACACTCCATCACCATTTACATCGGCGTTTTGGGGGCAGAAAGGCTGCGGAATACCACCCAGGATTTTGGCCACCGAGCTTACCACATCATTTACGTTTACTGTTGCATCGCAGTTGGCATCGCCCGGCAGGTCCAGATCAATGGCACAATCGTTCAGATAAATAAATCCGCTTTGCGGGGGGCCGGATGTACAGAGGCTGTCGTAGGTGATTGGAAGTGTATAGGCGGTGTCGTATTCGAGGTTAAGGTTGAGCTTGGCGAGGAAGATGTCGTAGTTGGTACTTGAAACTTTATAATTGCTACTGCTCAATAATTTGAAATCGTTAGTATTTGCTAATGATTGAGGCCATTCTGTATTTGTATGAATTAAGTAATTATAAATAATTGGTGTTGAATTAAAAAGAGTCGTATCAATATTTACAAGAGTTACCTGAATAGGTTGATTGGATGGTAAAAAACCAAATGTACCTTGAGTATGATATATATTATCTTTTTCAATCATTTGTGATAGATGACCGGTGTTAAGATTTGGATTAATGGATGCCGGATTCAAATGGGTTAATGCAAGTTCATTTCCATCTTTATCAAATTGTAAAAACATTGGATGAATTGTTGTTTGGCCTGAAAATGATGCAAGCCCTATTAGATTATCTCCATTTTTTTCATTGGCGCTATATGCCCGTCCAAGAATTGTATCATTTAAACCAAAAGGTAATACCCATTCTTCATTCCCATTGCTGTCAACCATTATAAAAAGGGGGGTCCGGGGCATAGCACCTCCGGGATTCCAGGGTTGTTCCCAGTATCCTCTTCCCGAAATTAAATATTTTCCCTCCTTTGTTACCAATATGCTTTCCGCCAATTTAGTGTGAGTATTCGGATAATTAGATGTCGTGGCATAAGCCTTTTTCCAAATCACTTCACCCTGAGCAGTGAGTTTAAATAGATGAATTGTTTCCTGCGGAATATTTCCAAATTGATTTACAAGAACAACAATATCACCGGATTCAGTTTCTTTAATATCCTGAGCCCAGGGAGTAGCATTGGGGCTTCCACCGAAAATTTTGCACCATTCTTTTTCTCCACAAGCATTAAGCTTGATTATAATAGGATAATTGATATTCGCGTGCAATGACATACCACAAATCAGAATACCTCCATCTTGTGTTTGATCAATCGCAGCAGGCTTTACCCTGCTGCCGGTATTTTCAAGTATCTTTTCCCAAATTATTTCGCCATTAATATTGGTTTTAATGATCCACGCCCACCTCTGTAAGTAATTTGCACTCTCAAAGTAGCCACATACCAAATAACCCTTATCATAAGTTTCAAGGATATCAACCACATACTCT
>CAYQRU010000211.1:3167-4386 GCA_964419945.1 uncultured Bacteroidales bacterium
GCATAAAAGCCGCCTGGTAAGCCTGATGGGGTGAATTTCCGGCAAGAAGCAGGCTGATAAGGCTATCCCTTGAAGCTGAAGCATTAACGGTATCGTTCAGATGAAGCTGTACAAGCTGTTTATGGTATCTTGCTTCTTTCTGGCGATAATGAGAAAGGTTGGATTGCAACTCTTCATATACCGAAACCAGGCTGCGGCCTTCGAGTATCTCGCTGAGCATTTGATCGGGCAAAGGTTGTATGCGTTGATCCAGTTTATCGAGCAGGCTTTTGCTTTTGGCGCTGTGGGGATTGGCCACCAGCACATCGCGTATCATGGCATCCACCAGTACGTTTTCCTTTTCGATGGCTGCTTCCAGAACCGAATCGCTTAGATATGGCGATACCGACATCAGTTCGTTATACACCTCAAAACTTTGCGAGGGTGCGCTCATGTTAACATCCCAATATAAGGCATCGGTATCACCGGCGTCTTTAAGAATGTTGATAAGGGCTTGAGTTGAATCAGCTTTTTGTGCTACATCTGATTTCAAATTCTTTAATTCTTCTCCACTTTGACTTCCATTGGTAGAGCTGAGATTTGATGGGCAACTAAGTTCATTCCATGGAGCATCGTAGTTAGCAATTGGTGTTACACCGGTGTAATACTTGGGTTCAAGTTGGTAGGATTCATCAGCTACGTGGTAATAATACGTAATATGCTGCCCGTGATTGTTGATATCTGTTGGTGTATTCTCATCGCCTGCCCAGCTAAAGAGGTTTCCGGCGGGGGCATCGGGAAAAGGCAATAATGAGCCTTGATAAGGAGCTATCCCTGCATATTGCCCATTAATGCCATTTACTGAAATATCTATAGTGTTGTTGCTAAAAGTATTGCATGTAATACATAAACCGGAATTAGTATTCACAGATCGGTTCTTATTGAGGGCAAGTGTGGCAAATAATAATGAAGAAAAGCTGTTTTTATAAAGCTCGTTGCCGGCTTCACCTGTATTGTTAAAGGCAATGCCATAAGAAAGGCCGGCTGGCCCAATAAATTCGTTTTCTTCAATTCTGAAACCGCTTGTGATACCATCAACATACACTCCATTATAGTAAATATCAAACAGCGACCGGGCGATAAAGAAATTATTAATACCACAGGTATAAATACCATAAATATTGTTGATGAATTGAGTTGTGTCAACTGTGAAGTTTTTAGCAGTGGTGGCTCCCAACGC
>CAYQRU010000212.1:0-4309 GCA_964419945.1 uncultured Bacteroidales bacterium
CCAGGTTCTGGTGGATAACTTTAAGGGCTACCGGACGATTCAGATTTTTCTGTATAGCACGATATACCGTGGCCATGCCGCCACGGCCGATCTCTTCCTGTATCTCATAGCGTGTGGCAAGTGCTTGTCGTACCAGGGTGATGCCTCCAGGCGATCCGCTGGAAGGCGACAAATCGCTGAGCATGGAGCCACAGTAGCGGCACTTGATGGCCGTAGCTTTGATTTTTTCGCTACAGAAAGGGCAGAGTTTTGTATTAGCTTCCATAGCATTTTAATCAATTCGATAACCAAACCGTATGACCTGGGTTTTTGACTTGTCCTTTACCGGTACACAAATATCAATACAACTCGTTCCGTCTTCAAATTTCAGAGATTGTATGAAGAAGTCCACTGCGTCAGCAGCTTTCTGATCAAATCCCTCCGTAATGCTTTTTCCCGGGCGATCGATCAGTTTCCCATCCCTGTATCTGACAAGGTATTGCAGCAAGGGAGAAAGATCGCGTTTTATATTTTCCCCACGAATATATCGTTCATATAACACAGACAAAAGCATTGATAAACTCTTAAGTCCTGATTCGTGTGCAAATGATACAGGGTCAGAATCGTAATTTCCTCTATTAACCTTTTCGAGGTCGCGCACTTCAATGATAACATAATGTGTGCTGTCGGCTTTGTTAAGTAGATATTTTTTGTTGTTCACAAACCGGGGCAGCGTACCTGCATTTGTAATACCGGATATCAATTCTTTCCATTGAGCGGGACCAACTACTTTACCTGCTGAATCAAGTTCCAGCTTAAGGTCGTGAAGATCAACTATATAGTCAGGTTTATCACTTTTTATGAGGGTTTCTCTAATATAAACCAGAGGATTGGACTCCTTGCATACTTCAGGATCCTTCATAAAAGATATCAATAGTTTTGAAATGCCTGTCAGGCTTGCTTCTCTTGTTTTCTGAAGTTGTTCCTGAGTGTACAAGGCCATTTTACTTTCAGGAGTTTCGTTTGATCGTAACTTGTGCTTTTTTTTCTCCACAGGCTTATCCGGTAATTGTGCGGGTGATGGTTTTTCTTCCTCAGCGACCACTGGCTTTCCGGTGGAGCCAGAATAATTAACTTCTTTTACATAGATATAGCCAACAACAAGCAATGTAAGGCTCAGCAGGAGCGCAAGTAAATATTTCGTTTTTCGCAACAGGCGGAGCGGTCTACATCCACTCATTTTGGAATGAACATGCTTTTTGTACCGGGATTCTTTATCAATTTTGGGTGGATAAGAATAGACCGGCAGGGCTTTGGTTCTGCGTATGGTTTTTTTTCCGATGCCAACGAATATTGCTGAAATATTATCTGTTGAGCCGTCATTAAATGCTTTGGAGATGAGTTGCCGGATGATTTTCTGAGGTTCTTTGTAGTTGAGCATATAAGGCAAAAATTCACTCCCTGTATCAGCTATTTTGGATGTAATTAAACCATCGGAGCAGAGCAAAAAAAACATTCCTTCTTCAAGTTTCAGTGCAGCTTCACCGGCAGGGAAATAATCTGCCTCATCACTTTCGCCACCTACAGATCTGGTAATGATGTTACCATACCGCGAAGCAATACTATCAGGAACTTCGGTATGATTTTCCAGTCTGTATTGCTCAATATAGGTATGATCAATTGTAATTTGCCTGATCTGGTTGTTACTGGCCAGATAAATCCGGCTGTCTCCTATGTTTGCCCATACGGCAAATCCCTGATGAATGAGCAGCACAGTAAGTGTTGTGCCCATGCCACTGAGGCCAGCATTTTCAGCAATGAGGTTTTTTATTTTTTGCTGGGTTTCTGTGATAGCTTTTTTCAGGATGGCTTTCAAATCAGGGTTACCGGTGCCGCCCGCAAGAAAATCAGCCTTTAAGGCAATTTCCAGGTACTTTAATGTTTCTTTGCTTGCTATTTCGCCAGCTTCAGCCCCGCCCATGCCATCAGCCACGGCAAAGCACCAGGTATGCTCATCCATTTTTAATTGAAGTATAGCATCTTCATTGTTGCTTCGTTTTCCCTGAAAACTTATTCCGTAATGAACGATCTCAGACATTGTATTGTATGTTTGATTCCGGGATAGGAAAAATGAGCGGATGCATTCCAGCTTCTACGGCCGTTTTCATATTTCGTATTGCATCTCGAGTTCACCCATACGCAACAGCGAGCCATTTTTTACTTCCTTTTTTTCGCCGGGTTTAAGCTCATAACCATCAACCTGGGTGTAGTTTGATTCGCTGCGGTTGATGGCATAGAGCGTACCGTTGCTATACACCAGTTCTGCCTGTTTGCGCGAAACGGTCTGAAACTTATCGTCAATCCTGATGTGTGCATAACTGCGTTCGCCCCGAACTTCTTCGCGCCCAATGGTAATAACTGCATCGCCATGCGATGGATAACCTGCAATTTTAAAACTCTTACCCTTATCTTCCTGAGAGGTGATGGTAAATTTCCCGGGTATAAATTTCATTGTTTTGGGTGGATTTTCAAACCGTATGGTCTTAAAACCCTCAGAAGCAATTGGTTTAATACCCACGGTTTCGGGTGGTGTATTCCGGATTGTTCCAGGCTGAGTTTTGGGACCTGTGTCATGATCAATCTGCGGTTGAAATGAAGTAGGCCCTGACTTCCTTTTTGTTGCAAATATTATCACAACAACAACGATCAGAACAGCCGCCACACCTATAATTACATAAAGCATCGTCTGGTTTCTCTTTTGTCGTTCCTGTTCCGCTTCAAATTGCTGTTGCTGAAGCCTCAATTTTTCTTTTTCTGCTTCAGTTTGCTGGTATGCTTGCGGCGTTTCAGATTTTTTTTCAAGGCTTTCCCTCGATATTTCCTGAATAACATACTCATTGTTAATCTGGTTTAAATATCCTGTAACCTTATACTTTTTCATGGTTTCAGGAGCACCGGATCTGGAAGCCTGGATTTTAATTTCCGATGCAAAGTCGTCAATCATAACATAGTAGGCAGTTGTAGTTGTACTGGCCGGTATGTATTGTATTACAGTACCTTGTACATCAACTGTTTCTCCCAGTCATCTGCCGGGGTTTTCATGAATTTTTTTTATGGTTACATTTTCCTGTGCAAATGCTGATGCAGCAACCAGAACGAATAAGACAAGAAACTTTTTCATAACATTTTTTTTTGGTTTAGACTCATTGTGAATAATCAGCGGATATATGATTAGTGTATTTATTTCTGTGTAACAACAATAGTATTTGCCAATAAATCATGTAATGCCTGCTTTTTTTCGGTAAACAAAGATAAAAGAAATCCAATACCCAGCAATACGGCAGAAAAACCATAGGCAATGGTCCTGAGCCAGACCTTTTCCACAGTGGGATAATCAAGTGTATCGGATCCGAGATACTGAATCTTCATTATTTTCCGACCTACAGTAGTACCACGCTTTGATATGGGAACCGCAAAATAGAAATGAATGATCATCAGTAAAGCAGCAAGTTGAATCAGCAAACTGACCGCCGGTGCTAAAGAAATACTTGATACAACTATGAACACCACAACCCAATAAGGGACACCAACGATGATGCCATCGAGGATGAATGCCAGGAGTCTTTGAATGAATCCGGCATAGATCAAACCGGATTGAAAGAGATTTTCGCCTTTGTGGTTTTCATTTTCGGGTCTTTCATGTTGTTTTTGAGGCAAGTTAATAAAATCAGCAATATTTAGAGGAATTTTACCAGCTAACAGAATGTTTGAATGAATTGTAACTTCGGTCGGGGTATTTATTTTAACCCCATCCACAAAAGTTCCATTCAAAGATCCTATATCCTCGATAAGAGCCCGGTTGCCGTAGACAGTTACTTTACAATGATTTCGACTGACCTCGAATTTTTCATCATTCACCTTAACCGGAATTTGCCCTTCCTGCGCCCTGGGTGCAGTACCGATGATGTATTGTATCATGGTTTTATTTTTAATTGTAATGATTGTAAAATACCAATAAAATAATCACTGATGATTTCCTCATCAGCGTTTGTACCAAAAGCACTTGCGCATACCAATGTATTATTGTCTGCAAGTGTTGCGGCATTACATACGTAATAGTATCTTTTAATAAATTCTTTCCTGGGATTTTGAGGTTCTTTATTCAATTCCCTGGCTCTCTGTTGCATATTATCGTCCATTTGCTCAAGGAATTGAAGAATTGATAATGCCGGACCTGAAAATGATAAATATTGCCAATTGTAATGGCCTTTAACAGTTTGCAATTTATGTCTGATGATCATTTCTTCCTGAATTCCAATGGATAAGATGT
>CAYQRU010000213.1:0-4297 GCA_964419945.1 uncultured Bacteroidales bacterium
CGGAAGAGACGCGCCATTCCCATATGAGGAACCCCTCTGATGCTGGTATTTGACTGAAATTTTTCTTTGCATGGCAGAATCACCCAAATTCTTTAAGGACTCCAATATTGTTCCGAACCATGTAACAAATTCTGTTGCTCCTTCTTGTTTTACCATGTTTTAAGCAGAATTGTTGTTTTACAACGTGTCCCAAACGATTACATAATAAATTCATTGTTTCCATTGCAAATATATTAAGAACCCGAATAATCATTCATTAACCAAAATAACTCAGCGATGCTGAGGAATTGACATATTCAACTTAATTGGGCAATAGCACCTGGCTATGGGTATTCTATTTATGAACATTATCTGCCAGCTCTGATTTTTGCTGGTTTCGGGCTTACCACAATGCAGGTTAATCCGCTCGTATTGAATTGTTTTTGAGATTTCGGTTGATTTTATAATAAACAATAATATATTTTACCAAAGACACAGCAATTAGACTATGTAATGTCAGGCAGATAAGAAAAATCCGGGAAGATGAACGGAAGAAATGGTTTTTTTCCATGGTTGATATGATTCGTTTTTTAACTGAAAACTCCAATCCAAAAAAGTATTCTCGTGCATTAAAAACTAGGCTTAAGAAAGAAACCAGTCAGTAGTAGGCAGTTTGTAGACAACTAAAAATACTTTCAACCGATGGCAAGTACTATGAAACAGAAGTTGCTGATTCTAAGCAGCTTTTCAGGCTGAACCAGTCAATTTCTTCCTCCTGGGCAGTGCTTTAATACCCAGCTTGGTTATCAGGAGGCACAAACCGGTGATCAGGGACGATAGTATCCGGGATGGTGCAGACTTGAAAATCTCACATATTGCGCAGCAAGTTGTTTAAGAATTCTTTTTCAAGAATTCAGGGAAATGCAGTCACTGGTTTTAACTGAATGTCAGGATGTTTGCCGGGGAGTAGGAATGAATGCCATGTAAAAGATCACAAAAACAGTTACAAAGGCTGTTGCCAGAAAAGCTGACGCAGGACCAAACTGAAACCAGAGCAGGCCGGTGAGTGAACTTGCGAGCATGGTGCCGACACTCTGAAAGCCTGCATAGGTTCCTATCGCAGTAGCCGTATCTTTCTTATCAGTAATATTTGAAATCCAGGCTTTTGAAATGCCTTCGGTGGCAGCACCATACACACCGTAAAGAAAAAACAAGCCAAAAAAAATGTACAGGTTAGCATTTACAGCCATCCCGAAATATACACCCGCGAATATGACAAGTCCGAACATAAGGATGGTTTTCAGGCCAATTTTGTCAGCCAGGATTCCGATGGGAAATGAAGACAGCGCATAAATCAGATTGTAAAATATATACATTCCTATAACCATGGAATCATCAAGACCTGCATCTTTGGCTTTTAGCAGAAGAAATACGTCGGAACTGTTGAATAAAGTAAACAGGAGCAATCCTGCAGTGAGTTTTCGATAAACCGGAGGGCTTGTTCTCCAGTATTTTACGAACGAAAAAAATGATACATCCCCAATGTTTGCAGAACGGTTCGTTTTCTTATCTTTTAGAAATAATGCAGCACACACTGCAAGCATTCCGGGAATAACAGCCAGAAAGAACAGGGTACGGTAATCCTCCGGATAATAACAGAGGTAGATCAATGCTATTGATGGTCCAATAACTGCACCGAATGTATCCATTGAGCGATGGAAACCAAATACCTTACCTTTTGTTTCGGGTACGGCTTCATCTGAAAGAATGGCATCACGAGCCCCAGTCCTGATGCCTTTTCCGAAGCGGTCAGCCGTTCTTGCAAGAAAGATCCATAACGGGTATACAAAGACTGCCATCAGTGGTTTTGAAATGGCGCTGAGGGCATAGCCAACCTGTACAAATGGAACCCGCCTACCCGAATGATCGGAAAGCTTTCCGAAATATCCCTTGCTCAGTCCTGCCGTTGCTTCTGCAAGACCTTCCAAAATTCCGATCAACACTATTGAAAAACCAATTGTTTTCAAATAAACCGGCAACACAGGGTAGAGCATTTCACTGGCCGTATCGGCAAAAAGGCTCACAAGCGACAATACCCAAACAGAGCGGGTTAAATATTTCATCATTCAGTTCATTGAAGTAATTTGACACTCCTCATGCTTTTCTAAAGGTGTAACGGGCAAAATTACAAAATGACATGGTTGGAATTCCCGGAACAATTAAAAGAAATGCTCAGGCAATGCACTCAGGCACGGATTGATAGCAATACAGGCAGGTAAGGATAAATATTACCCACGTTATAAGTGCCATAACAGGTTGCATCCATAAGACATATCCAATGATGGCAACCTGTACGGCAAGCCCTCCTGTTACTATAACGGCTGAAGCAAAAGATGCCAGCCTTGTAACTTTCCATTTTGCAAAGACAGCCATTGAGGAAAAAAGCAATGTACCTTCGACAACCATAAAAAGTATAAACCCCGGTATAATATAACTGCTAAAAGGGCTTCCTTCAAGTAACTCCAGAGGGACTCCATCTGCTCCGGCCATACCATAATATCCTCCTCCAAAAGCATGTAATGTATGAAAACCTGAAAGAAAACCCAGGGAATAACAGATTAGACTTTTGGTTAAATCGCTTGATTTCATTATATATTTTTCCATGCTTATAAATCGCTTGTTGAAATACAACTACTTTAAGAAATTGCATTCTTCAATTACTCTCTGCGATGCTGGGTTGCATTTGAAAAACCCGGTAAAAATCCGAACGATACCCAACTTTTGGAATCCATTTTAACTACCAGTGGTTTGATCAGTGTTTCTTCAGTAAATCTTTCTTCTGATAAAAAGACAAATTATTCAGAAAAATACATCAACAGCGTATTTGACTTGATTATTTTCTGCAAATAGCAATGAAATAAGCCCTTCTATAATGTAACCTGAAGAATATGCTTGCATGCCTGATTCATACTTCAACATTTGATTTAATTTTACCTGATGAGCTTTGTTGAAACAACGAAATGATCATTCAGGATTTTGATCAGGTAAACAGCTGTCGAAACCTGGCTCAAATCAACAATATTTTCAACATTATGCAGTGTGATTTTGAAACAAAGCTGTCCTTTGAGAACATACAACAACAAGGTTGCTGCTGCTGTGGTGATAATCATCAGCACTTTAATCTTCCACTTCTAATTTCCCGGAATGAAAGAAAACCGTTCAATCCGGATTTGAAATAAGTCATCATGACTATTGACCAGAATGTTCCGCAAACCTGTCATCAGCTCTAGCTTTGAAAATCAGATCGCCTTTGCCTTCCAGCCAGCCGGATTTCATATTATCACGATGATCAAAAGCCGGAACGTAGGGTTTGATATCGAGCAGAGGAGTTCCATCAACCATGTCCACATCTTCAATAATCAATTCATTGCATTTTATTCCGATGAGCCTGACAACAGAAATGCCTATTTGATTGGGACGGCGAGGGGCACGGGTGGCAAAAAGCCCACGGGGTTCTTCATCAAGGAATGGTTTTACCTGAAGGGAGTAGCCTTCACTCAGATGAAAATGATACAAGAGCATGATATGTGAGAATCCGTTAAGGTCTTTTAGTCCGGCTGCATATTGTTTATATACCTCAACGTTTCCTTTGATATTCTTACCACCCTCAGCCTGAACAGGAATTCCTTCCGGTTCGGTAAAAGGAGTATGAATAATTCCGATGGGAGTGAAAATGATTTGGTCAGCCATGATACCGGGTGTATTTTCAGAATGTCAGCACTTTGTCACATTCAACTGTCCATTGAGCAAACTCTTTCATATTACTTAACTGAATGCCATCAATCAACGACAGATTTGCAATTCCCCGCGCTTCTGAGCATACACCACAGCTTTTCACCGCTCCTCCATGATTGATCACAGACTTTAGCATTCGTTCGATGTTGTAATAGCCTGTTGGTGTGTTCTGGCCAGGTAAGCTGCAAAAAACTGCGTCGGCAAGCAGGAAAATTTTCACTAGCACTTCGTTGCCATGCTCCTTTTGTAATGTCATAGCCATTCGCAATGCATTATAGGCTTTTTCCGATCCATTGGGGGCATCGTTGATAATAATGAGTATTTTCTGCATTGTTGAAGTCTCTTTAATTTTACAGGTATTGATTGAACGTTTCAAAAATACAATTAAATTACTGAAAGCCAGAAAATAATTTCATTTAACAAAAGGCACGGGGAATTCGAATATTAACTGATTGTTGAATGCCTGAGAAACATGATTTCAGTCAGATTTGACTATTTTTACCAACAAAACAATAGATTCCAT
>CAYQRU010000214.1:0-4204 GCA_964419945.1 uncultured Bacteroidales bacterium
TACGTATCCCGCATTGGGTCCGATCCAGAGAGTATCGCCTACTAAAGCGGATAAAACATCGGAATAGCCTGAAGGAACTGATTTATTAACCAATACATGCTCGGAAACGGAACGCACTGTTCCATCAAGGTCACATTCAGAATATCCGCCCCAGACACCATCCTGGTTCCAGTCAATCAATACATTTACATATGCAGGTGTTGCCATTTGGTTCACAACCAGCATATCTATATCCTGTCCCCAGAAAGCAGTATCACAGGTGATGCCAAGTTGGTCGCCACTGGAATTAGGGCAAGGAACAATGGTTTCCTGACCCGGATCGCCTACAATCGAAAAAGTTCCCGGTATGATTAACCCGGCATCTCCGTCATCAAAACATTCATCAAGATTATAATTTGCTGAAAATAACGGACACATACCAGCATTTCCGTCAGATTCGAGATCATAACTTAATCCAAACCAGGCTAGCTGGGTTGAATGCCTGATAAATCCTGTGGTGGGAATACTGGCACAGGTAGGAAATAATCCAATTGTTGCATTGGCACCAAGGTAGGCAGGAGCTGAATCCGGTGCATCTCCGAATTCAAAGAGACCATTTGAACCCCATGCATTGAAACACACGTGCGTAATACTTCCGGAAAGGTCAAAATTGTAACCTCTTATGTCAATAGATAACCACTCCGGATTGTAATCAGAGACCAGTGGTGGAAATGGTGAAGGAAGCTCAATATTAATCTGTTCTGATAATAATCCATTATAGGTAAATATAGTTTCTGAGCGCTGGATCATGGCATTCTCTTCTTCAATGCTCTGAAAATCAGAAGGAAGAGGTGGGCGAGGTATCTCCTGCCATCCCGGCCATAGCGGAGTGGTATAGTTGAAAACAATTTCAATATACGTATTACCCATGCTTAAAGCCCGTGGCGAAAGGATCATATTCCCAGCAGTAAGATATTTTTTCCTTAAGGTATCCACAGGATGGTCATAAAACCAAACATTCCACCAATCAGTAAAATCATAATAAAACCATTCTCCGTAATTATATCCGTCACCACCCCATGAAACTGCCTCACCTGTTTCATCAACCTCCACAAAGAAGCTGCTATTTTCCCTGATCGGCAATGGTAAAAGGTCAATTGATGTTCCCATTGCCGTAGTCATATCCAGCGTGGTATCGCCCAGGGGATCAAATTCTCCTTCGATGGGGGATAATGTCCAGTTGTATGCAAGGTTTGATGAAAACTGCAGGGGATCTATTTCGTTCATAGCCGGATCCCAGATAAACATTACAGTTGGGTCATACAGATTTACAAACCGGAAAACTGGCTGAATTGAAAGGTTCATCGTAAAATAACCTCCTGCATCGCCGGTTTGTGTAATCATGGCAAAGCCATCGGTTCTATTATTTCTGTCATGTGGAGCCATTATGTTTACAAAAACATCAAAAAATGAATCAGGCATTCCTTCATAGCTGACAACTATCGGCTGCCAGCTTTTAAGTGACAGGAAAAATATATCAACCGGTACTTCGCCTGTTGAAGGCAATACTTCATCAAAAGTAAGACTTGATGTCCTGTTGATTCTCAGATCGGTGTATGGTGATTGAGCTCCCTGCGATGCAAGTCCCCTGAAAAGGATTTCACCGGTAAAAGGAAGTGAGCCATTACCAAAAAATCCGGCTGGTAAAGAAGGATATTCTGATCCCTCTCCGAAACTTACGTTTGCCATCGGAACGGTGTATAAGTCGCTGCCGGCAAAAATGGTCGTTGCGTTTCCGGTAACTTCGTAATTTACAGAATATGAAGCCTGGTTGACCTGGTAATCATCAACAATCAGTGTAAATTCATAAATTCCGGGTTCCAGTTCAATTTCATAATCATAAGAATTTCTGACTGTGTACTGTGTATTATTTACAAACAGTGTTGAACGTAAATCCTGACCCGGGAATGGATAATTATGATGATCCTGCCACTCAACTAAAACTTTTCCGTTCTGTTGCAAAACTGTAAAAGGGCACTGGAAAGTGATAGGAGGTAATGATGTGGTGCTAATGTAATGAGTACCAATAAACTCAAAAAGTGGTGTTGCCGGAGGAACTATCACCACATCAAGATAGATACTACCTGAACCATGTTCGGGGTGAGAGAAAACATTGACAAATAACAGATTGTCAATAATATAAGAAGAATTTACAAACAATTGATCATTGTTCACGGTGGTAATATCTATTACAGATCCTGGTGGAGCCAATTGTGGCAGGATAAATGTGAGCATCCCCGTTTGCCCGGGATTTAAGGCTGTTTCAGGTTCAGATGCTTTGACAACCGTTGTTTCAGCTTTCATGGCAATTTCTTTTGCTGCTTTCATTTCGGTACTGTCGTGCTTTGAAAGATTGCCACCTGTACCATTGGCACCTTTGCTCTTCATTACATCGCCCGGATTTTTATCCGGATCGGTATCAGCCAATCCCAGGGCATGGCCTAATTCATGCGTAACCAGTTCTTTAAAACTCAATCCGGCGGTAGTTGGTGATGTTTTAACCTTTATATTGCAACTGTCGCGCTTATCACTAACAGCATTATAATTGTGCTTACAAGTGCCTTCGTTTTCTGCGGTTGATTCTGATTTATCAATGGTAACATGAGCAGGTCTTGAGGTAACTTCTTTGAATTTAGGTACACAACCTGCATCATTCCAACGCTTCATTGCTTCTCTGATACGTGCCTGCTGGGCAGTATCAAAACCGGGACCTATAAAAACTTTGAGTGAATCAGGATTCCCTTCCCAACCCTTATACCAGGGATTCACATCCTTGCCTTGTTTCCATTCCTGAGCACTTAATACAGAAAACGCTGAAAGATGCAGCGAAAAGAACATCATCATTGCACTGATGATCAGACTTGTGTAATTTTTTACTTTCATGACTTAATTGTTTTAAGGTGAAGTCGTTGACTAAAAGCAAATTTTCAGGATAGCCAGGAAATTATATGTGTTGGTTGTATTGTAAGCATTGTAGAATTAATTCATACAATATGACTACTCTTACCTAAGGTATGTCGAAATATCAAATTGTAATTTCCAGGAGTATCACAAGATGTTAATGGACGAATTCTGCGTTGATGAGGCCCCTCGTAGGTGTTTTGATGCAGAACGAAGCGTGTTAAAATTGCGTGATAGAATGCGAGCGTAAAAGAGATTACAAAGGTAAGCAAACAGGAGGGCAAAGTCAATAGCTGAGTTCTGGCGAAACAAAGCCCCGGATAAAGCAGAGTATACCGGGGCTTAATAATTGAGCGATGATTAATTCAGGTTGAATAATTACAGCCTGATCAGTTTATTTATTCCTATATCATCGCCCTTTATAACCCTTATCAGATAAACTCCTCGCTGTTTTGCTGACAAATCAAACAGATACTGATTCATCACAGGCAGTTCAATACCCATGACTTTTTCGCCTGATATGCTGAATATTTCAACAGTAAGATCTGCTGCTTCTGAGGCCTCTTTCAATTCGAGGGTGAACTGGCCGGTAGTGGGATTCGGGTGCACTTTGAAGAATATCTGACTTTCGCGGGTTTCAACTGGTCCGGCTGCAGGTATAGAGGCGTCTTCTTCCGGAGCGGCAATGAATTTGGGATTGGAACAGAATTCGCCAGTCTGGTCAATATAGGCATGAACATAGGAGCCACTTTGGAAATGTGACCCGGGAAGAAGAATGACATTACTTCCGGCTACCAGGTATACGGTGCTGTTGCTTTGTGCAATAAAACTGCTTCCGTTGCCTCCGGTAGTAATCGTATCAGCAGCATCAAAACAGAGCGACTGGCCGCTCTGAACTGTCATATTCTGTAACTGAACATTTGTATCGGGCAACACCAGCAAAAGATAATCTTCTGTTTCACCGTGGCTGAATGTACCGGAACCATTCCACGGCTGTGAAACCGGTGTCTCAGATATAGCAAACCTTACCCATACATAACCTGTTTTACTTCCTATGCGGAAATTTGGCGGGTTCAATTGTGATAATGCACCGCTGAAACCGTTGGGCACTTTAAAATTTCTTAATACATGCTCGTGTGCCTCCATAAATGAATAGATAGCACAACCAGTTAATCCCCCCCATGCTCCGTCCTGGTTATGGTCAATGATCAGATTGACGTAGGCTGTATCCACACTTCCGGTGTTATTCACATAAATATCAATA
>CAYQRU010000215.1:0-4182 GCA_964419945.1 uncultured Bacteroidales bacterium
ACTGACCTCAGGCGTAGTAAACAGGCTTGCCTCTCCACTTTCACAGTTTGCAAAATCAGCCAGAACCATTGCCGAAGGGAATTTTAATGTACAGCTACCTCCACTGAAATCAAAAGATGAAATGCTCGAATTGCGTAATGCCTTCAGCCACATGCAGGATCAGCTTGCCGTTTACGTGGAGAATTTAAAAGAGACCACCGCTGCAAAAGAAAAAATCGAGAGCGAACTTCGTATTGCCCGCGACATACAGATGTCCATGATCCCTCATTCATTTCCGCCATTTCCCGACCTGCCACAGATCAGCCTCTTTGCCGTACTTAAATCGGCTAAGGAAGTAGGGGGGGATCTTTATGACTTTTTTTTGATTGAGAAAAACAAATTCATTTTTGCCATTGGTGATGTATCCGGAAAAGGAGTGCCGGCTTCGTTATTTATGGCAGTGACCCGAACCCTGTTACGATCCATTTCCGATAAAGAAAAAGCAGCATCATCAATCATGGGAAGTCTCAATAAATCGCTGGCTTTCAATAATGAATCAAATATGTTCGTAACTTTCTTCCTGGGGGTGCTTGATTTAGACACAGGGAAGCTTCATTATGTAAACGGAGGACATAACCCCCCTGTGTTTATCAGCCATCAGGGTGAAATAAGAATGTTCGAAAATGCGAAAGCCATACCCTTGGGTTTATTTGAAGATTTTTCTTACCATGAAAATGAAACACAACTGATGCCTGGTGATATGATTTTTGCTTACACGGATGGGGTTAGCGAAGCCGAAAATGATGAATTAAAACTTTTTGGAGAAAATCAAATAATTGATGTGATAGAGAAGCTATCTTTGCAGGTCACTCCACGCGTTGTGATCCAACATATGGAAGCTGCCATTGATGAACATGTTCACGGATTTCCTCAATCGGACGATATAACAATGATGACAATTATGTACAATGGATAATCAGATGGAGTATTACAGATTGGAGCTTTCCAACAAACTGGGTGAATTGAATAAGATTCATACCACCCTTGAGATGCTTGCTCAGAAATGGAACTTCCCGCTGCAGTTCATAAATACCATTGAGCTTGTGCTGGAAGAGGCATTCACAAACATTGTGAATTATGCATACAACGATACGCATGAACACCCTATCCTCATCGAATTTGTCAAAGACCCGGATACCCTTGAGATGACACTGATTGATGATGGCCTTGCATATGATCCAACCAGGAATGAAGAGCCCAAAACTGATCTTCCGATCGAAGATCGTCCGGTTGGAGGGCTTGGTATACTTTTAATCAGGCGTCTTATGGACAGTGTTGATTATCAGCGAATAGGCAATAAAAATCTTTTAACACTCACAAAAAACATTTCAAAATGAATATTGATGTAAAAAACATGAATGACTATGTGGTAGTATCGGTCGAAGGTCGGTTGGATACCACTCAATCAGATAATTTTGAAAAGAACATGTCAGAGTTGGTTACTACCGGCAAAAACAGGATCATACTCGATTGCAGCAAGCTTGAATATATCAGCAGTTCCGGATTAAGAGTTTTCCTGATCATGCAGAAAAAGATGATGACCAGCTCCGGACAACTCAGAATATGTTGCCTTCAGCCTTCCATCAGGGAAATTTTCGAAATATCAGGTTTTACCATGATATTCTCCATATTTACAGATATTCAGGAAGCTTTGAAAGCATAGTCAATTGTAATCACATCGGCATTTACTCATATCGATCCGCTCAAAACCTCCTGATTTCACTTAGCATGCATTACTGTGTTTGAACAAAGTTCAGTACAGCATGTTTAAAGCTGAAAAACACCGTGTCATTTACTACAGTCAACGATAATAATTTTCAGCATTTTCCTGAAAGAAATCATAAAATAGCCATGAGAAATTCTACCGGTGGTGTTAGAAGTTGCCAACATTTTTTTCAAAAGTATCAAAGCGTTTCATGTGATGAGCACTTTTGCGGGATTTTCCTTTCTGATGAAAATGCGCAGGTGACTTTCATGGCGCATAAGGTATCGGGGCCTGATCATTTTCCCTTGTATTTAATTTCCAGGCTTAACCAATTGGCTTACAATAGAATAATCTCCAAAGTTTAAAAATTTACTGAATTTCCGAAAGATTTATCCTGATTATGAAAATGATGGTTGCAGGAAGCAATTTTGAAACATTATCCTGCACGTTTACACAAGCTAAAATTTTATCATTATGTTCATATATACCTGAAAAAAATCTTTCCGGAGATATTGAAGGTGAACAACCTACACATGTACATACTCCTATCCGGATCAGAATGCAATTAGTGAAAATAGAAACCAAATAAAATTTGCCCTGCACAGCATCACATAGCATAACAGCAATAATATCAGTGAATCAGAATAGACGGTTACCTGATATGAATAACAGAACCTTAGTGTCTGTTACTTATCGGAAAATGCTATTGCAGCACTAAATTTCAAGCTAATAAATTAAATCGGCCCTGATTATGAAATTATACGCCATTGAAACAGGTTATTTTAAATTGGACGGGGGTGCTATGTTTGGCGTAGTGCCAAAGGCGATCTGGAGCAAATCGTACCCCGCCGATGAAAACAATCTTATTGCGATGAACATGCGTTGCCTGCTGGTGGTTGACGGAGACCGCAGGATATTGATAAACAATGGAATGGGTACTAAAAACAAAGATAAAAACACTTTGTTTTTTCACCTCGACGACACTTCGGAGAACCTGCATAAGTCACTTGCCAGCCATGGATTTACTCCGGATTCAATCACCGATGTATTTCTGACCCATCTGCATTTCGATCATTGCGGAGGCAGTGTTGACGAAGATCAAAACGGAAACTTAGTTCCCGCTTTTCGCAATGCTGTGTATCATGTGAGCAGGCAGCAATGGGAATGGGCTATTCGTCCCAACAAACGTGAAAAACCTTCTTATCCGCCTGAAAATCTTTTACCCCTGAAGGACAGTCTGAACCTTTTTGAAGAAGATGGAGAGCTTTTTCCAAACTTCCGGGTCAAAATTTTCAATGGGCATACCATGGGCCAGGCCATTCCATTTATTGACTATCGTGGCAAAACAGTGGTTTACACTTCTGATGTTCTTCCTACTACCGCACATCTTCCGTTGCCCTATATCATGAGCTACGATATTCAGCCCCTGCTCACCCTCGGGGAGAAAGAATCTTTGCTTACTGAGGTTGTTGAAAATGAATCTATTTTATTTTTCGAACATGACCATTACACCGAGTGCTGTACCCTGGAAAAAACACCAAAAGGAGTGAGGGTGAAAGAAAGGTTCAGACTCTGAATTTTACCCTGATAATGCCAACAGGGCATTTCACTGGTCATTAGCTCGTGCTTTCAGGTGACTAATCTGGATTAAAACATTGGCGTATCAGAAAAAACCTGAAAAATTCATCTTTATTGGTTAATGTTATTACACAGTTCCGCTCATCCTCTGAATCAGGTGCCAATTTAAGAGACCCTTTTCCAATACTATTCAATAGATATAAAAACAGCCTGCAACTTCTGTTTTCGATCAACCAGCATATCCAGCAGAATCCTGCACTACTCAGAGAGCTTTATCATGTTCTTGGTTCTCAAATTCAGGCAATGAAAATTTTTTCTGTCAAAAGCTGAAAACGATAACATACGGCAAGTGCGGGACCCGGGCTGTAAATTCAGACCATTTTGACAGCATTAGTATCACTTTACGTGATGCTATCGCTAAACTACCCCCGCATTCCCATTGATCCTCTCTGTCAACTGAATGATCCTTGTGGAGGCGGCATCGTTGAAGACGCCCAGCGGTCCCTGGTCGTTGACGTTGATGAAGGGGGTCTCGGGTAACATGCCGGCTTCGATGGTTCCGCTTTTTTCAATGTGTATGTCGATCAATTTGATGAAGGTCATCTGGTCGGCCTGAAGGATTTTTTAAACGATAGAATAATGAAAGAACCTCTCCCTATCTGAAATTATAAAAATTTGTGCATTTCCCAGCTAATAAAGATCGCGCCAGAGTAAATCATAGTATATCCTCTGTTTCAAGCCGTTTTGAGGTACTTTGGTTCTGAGAAAATCCTGAATATCCTGATAATATTATCTATCTTTACTACTTAAATAAGTGAAGGAATATCTCAGCCCAGCTTCTTTTAGTTCTGATTCGGAAA
>CAYQRU010000216.1:0-4148 GCA_964419945.1 uncultured Bacteroidales bacterium
AAGCGACAGAATGAGTGCGGCACTTAAAAAAAAGGGGTTCAAATTCGTTGGCTCAACCACCTGTTATGCCTTTATGCAAGCCGGAGGAATGGTGAACGACCATGTGGTTGATTGCTTCAGGTACGAAGAGATTCAAGAACTGCGATAAACACTGGCAATTCACAATGCTTTAATAATTGAATTTGCCTCAATGTTTACTTCCCGGGTAAAAAGGTTTGGCATCTGACATCCAGGATTTTGTCTTTAGCCTGGAATTTGGGACATGGAGCCTTGGACCTGGGTCTTGTTTTCGCTATTACAATCACTTGTCTTACAACAAAAATCTCAGAAAATTTATTCCTTCAAACCTGCCATGAAAACATCTACCTGGATAATTCTTTGTCTTTGTCTTGCCTTTAGATATTAATTTTTGGGCTTTGAGCCTGGAATTTGGGATCCCGAATCGTTCCTCTCAGGATTTCCGCTTCACTCCAACTTAGGATTTGGTCCGGTGCGCACAGGTTGAAGCATTATCCCGTAAATACTAAATTTTTCGCCGGTTTTGAACACGTAAGAAAACATTTTCTACTTTTGGCCGTTTTTATTGCCCTGCCTCGAAAACATTTCAACTTTACCGATGTTATAATGAGGCGGTTTCTAATAATTGATTAAAGTAAACAACAATTCAATATGAAGACTCTGATTTCTTTACTTGCTCTGGTTATGTTCGTTGGCAACATGCCTTCAGTTGCACAGGATGGCAAACAGGAAGAAAAACCCGGTATTAAGTTTTTTGACGGAACCTGGGATGAAGCGTTAAAACAATCTAAAAAGCAAAATAAGCTCATTTTTCTCGATGTGTATGCCACATGGTGCGGTCCATGCAAACGCCTTGATGCGCTTACATTCTCCGATTCCGAAGTGGGAAAATTCTATAATAAACAGTTCATCAATTTCAAAGCTAATGGAGAAAAGGGTGAAGGGTTGCTTCTCAGGCAACGTTATAGTGTCAGAGCCTATCCTACTCTGTTGTTTATCAACCACAGTGGCGAAGTGGTCAAAGCAGCTTCAGGATTTCGTGAACCTGCATCATTTATCGAACTTGGAAAAAGTGTTTCTACAAAGTAGACTTCCGGCTTTTATCCTCAGCCTCTGTTATTACTTTCTGCAATTGCAAAAGATTGAAATTAATTCCAGGAAGTTTAAAGCATTTTTTCTGTTTTTCAATCTAATGCATTATACATTTTGAATTTTACTGATTTTGGTCTGAATCCTCAATTGCTTGAAGGCATTCAGGCAATGAATTTCGAAAATCCAACACCTGTTCAACAAAAGGTAATCCCTGAGATCATGGCCGGTCATGATGTTGTTGCCTGCGCACAAACCGGTACCGGGAAAACAGCAGCGTTCTTGCTGCCTGTAATCAATAATATCATCACACTGCCACAAAACAACTTTGTAAAGGCACTTGTAATCGTGCCAACAAGGGAGCTTGCCATGCAAATTACCGAACAGATTGATGGTTTTGGTTATTTCACCCAGGTGAGTTCACTGGCTGTATATGGTGGAGGTGATGGTCAGCTTTTTGAATCTGAAAAATCAGCTCTGAAAAAAGGGGTTGACATTGTGGTTTGCACCCCAGGCCGCATGATCAGTCATCTTACCATGGGTTTTGCAAATTTTGAAAAAATAAAATTCCTGATACTCGACGAAGCCGATCGTATGCTCGATATGGGTTTTCACGACGACATCATGAAAATCATTTCCAATTTACCGGCTCACAGGCAAAGTCTGCTCTTTTCAGCCACTATGCCGCCAAAGATCAGAACGCTTACAAAAAAATTACTGAACAACGCGCGGGAGATCAATATTGAAATTGCCCGGCCTCCGGAAAAAATCAGGCAGGAGGCATACTACGTAACAGAGAACATGAAAAGTTCGCTTATCAGACAGTTGATCAACGATCCGGATTTGAAGAGTATTGTTGTTTTTTGCGGAACCAAGTCAAAGGTAAAAGAACTTAGAACAGACCTGAGGAAGATGGAGAAAAATATTGAGGAGATACATTCTGACCTGGAGCAGAAGGAAAGAACCGAGGTGATGAACCGTTTCAAGAATCGCCAGGTCAGGGTGCTCATTGCCACCGATATCATTTCACGGGGGATTGATGTAGAGGATATTGACATGATCATCAACTTCAATGTGCCAGGTGATGCAGAAGATTATGTACACCGTATTGGCCGCACAGCACGTGCAGAAAGCGACGGAAGAGCGGTAACGCTGATCGGGGAAAGTGAACATGGCAAATTTTCAGTTATTGAAAAACTCATTGGGCAAGCGGTTAAAAAAATTGACTTGCCCGGCCTCACCAATGCCACAACACATAAAGAAGTGCCGGAAAGCAGGCATAGAAAACAACAAACACGATACAATACCCCAGGTAAAAAGAAAAGGTTCGTAAAAAGATCTTACGAAAACAGACAACCCCAAAATAAAAAAAGGGATTAGTAATAAACCGATATGTTGCGAGTCAGAATAAGGGTATGTCGTTGTCTGAACGCTTTGTTGAAAAAGTATATACAAAATAAACAACCCTATCCATTAAAGCATTCAGGATAGGGTTGTTTGTTTTAGGCCAATTATTCAACAATCTTGCTATTGCTTGATGATTCTTTCAAAAGAAGACTCATTCCCGTTCACTACCCTGATGATATAAATTCCCCTGGGCTGCGAAGACAATTCGAAATCATATTTACTGAATCCGGAAACCTCCCTGCTTAAAATCCTTTCACCAATCAGGTTGTATATTTCAACAGTCAAACTGCCATCGAGATTAAATAAATCGAGTGTGAAAGAACCAAGTGTGGGGTTAGGATATACGCGGAAGAATGATTTTCCTTCCGGTAAAGCCGAAACGCTTTCTGAAGATGTCGCTTCAGACTCTTTGGAGATAATCAACGGGGTTGGGTTTGTGCAGTATGTATCGCTGATGTATGCATGCAGATGACCACCATTTTTCACAGTAACACCTGGCATCAGTTTCACTGATTGTCCCGCAATCAGCGTTATGCTTCCGCCATTTTCAACCGTCATGTTTTCAGCAACTATGCTTTCAGAAGCCCCGAAGCACATAATATCGCCATTCATGATATTTCTGTCAGCAAGATTGATTGCGGCTGGAACAAGGCCACCTGAGTATGTTACATCACAGAGTTCAAACTTACCGCAGGAGTTCACTATTTTGAATGTATAGGTAAAGATCCATGCAGCATCACTGTTGCCACTGCCTGCAGTAGTACTGGTATAGAGCGCAGTTACAACACTATTGCAAACATCTTTATACAGGACAGCTACCTGATTCTGCAGCGTTGTTGGATCAAACACAGATGCCTGGGCAAGGCTTTTGTTTATTCCACTTTGGTTCAGACTGGAACAGCCAATCAGGTCATCAACCAGGACTGGTGCTGTCGCAGGAAGTATTTCATATCTGAATACCCAGGTAAAGACAAGGTCTGGATCGCAGGGATCGTAATATTTAAATGTATATCTGCGAAAACCGCCATTACAGAATTGTCCGCCATGATAAGTACCTGTAGTAACATTAACAGGTGGAGTGAAATTCAGTACATTGCCACAGGCGTCATGAACAACGGGTAAAGTAGTTGGCCAAACTGCATCATCCAGACAGGCCACCGTTGCATTTGCGGGAACCGGTCCTCCAACCTGATGCGGAGCGGTAGTACGCTTGATATAATAGGTGAACACCCAGTCGGAATACAAACCATCTTCGTCAGTAAATCTGAAGGTGTATACTTTGGTTCCTTCGCAGGTAAAGAAAGGTGGAAAAAGCTGAACGTTAAGCAAAGTCACAGTAACAGAACCGCCACAAGCAGCAATTGCTTCAGGTACATCCGGCTCAACCGCTTGTGCCAGGCAATCTACATTAGCACTGCCATTTGCAGGAACAATTGGAGGAGTCTGATTACTTCCGCTGAAAATAATACTCACTGGAACGGCCATATTACCACAGTTGTCAGCAATCTCGTAAACATAGGTAACAGACCAACCTGCATTATTACCCACTGGTATACCTGATTTCGTGACAGTTACCGTTCCACAGGCATCATTGTACAATGCTGCAATTTCAGCCACAGTTGGACCTTGCGGGA
>CAYQRU010000217.1:0-4020 GCA_964419945.1 uncultured Bacteroidales bacterium
CAGATTGACGTAGGCTGTATCCACACTTCCGGTGTTATTCACATAAATATCAATATGGGTACCCCAGACTGCCATTTGGCAATAATTACCCAATGCTGCCGGACCTGAGCTGCTGCAGGGTGTTACAGTTTCACTTCCGGGATTCCCCGATATGCTATAGGATGCAGGAATGATAAGTCCGGCGTCTCCATCCTGGTAGCTCTCATCCTGGTTGTATGCATTTGGGTTAAATACAGGACAGGCGCCTGCATTACCATCCTGCTCGAAGTCAATCGAAGGGCCAAAGAACAAGCCTTGATCCGCAGAATGACTGATGTAGCTTCCAGCCTGCCCGGCAGTTGTACAGGTAGGAAACTGTCCGGTAGTGCCACTTGCCGGATAGGCCAGTGAACCTTCCGGCGCATCTCCAAAATCATAAAGGTACTCACCGATTGTTTTAAGGCAAACATCCCATTCAAAATTGATGACATTATTACCCAGTTGAAACCAAGCGTTGCCATCGTGGCTCATCCAGCAAACATTTGAAGAAATGGAAGGATTGGCATATCCTGTGCTTTGCTGCTCCACAGGAACAGGCCCGGTATGTGTTGGGGTGTTGTAATAAATCTTCACATAAAAGTCGTTTCCGGCATGCATCACAATTGGTGCAGGCAAATCCAGGGTAGCATACCCGGCATATGGCATAGTTTGACCTGAAATGCTTCCAAGCTGATTGGTCAGCGAACCATTAATGAAGTCATCATACACCTGAAATCCTACAGTTGTTCCGGCTTCAACAATGTAAGTTCCGAGTTTGAGTATTTTCTGCCCTTTAACGGGAATAAATTTCACCAGGGCGTAAGCTGTTGTATTTACATACCCAACAGCGCCAATTGCACCGAGATGGTCGTAGCAATTAATGGCTCTTGTTGCAGAATAATCTATCTTGCCGGGCCAATAGGCTACTTCGGTGTTCACTCTGGTATCCTGATACGCAATATAAAAAAATCCTGCCTGCCCCCAGCCTGTGCCCCAACTATTTTTAATAATCCATGCACCTGCTCCGCCGGCAGTGGTCTTGTAGTCGTCCCATCCAACCAGCGTAACTGCATGATTCTGAAGACTGCTGCCGTTGTAATAATAGGTGAAATCAGTTCCGTTGTAATACTGGTTGTCCCAGTAAAAATTTGTATATAATGCTCCGTGGTCAAGGATGGCTTGTTTGATGGTGTTCATATCTTTGGGAAGATAAACAGCATCAGGAATGTACATGACCGGGGGATTACCATTGTAGACACTTGAATCCGACGGAAAGTATGGATCATCGGTTTCGGATACAGGCCCGGAACCTCTTGAAAAATATGCAGTTGACATATAGGGGTTTCCGCCAATGTCACATGGCCCCCAAACAAAGCCATGCGTTTGTTTAAGATTATTTTCTGAGAGATTGAAAGAACCAAAGTTTTTAAAAAGCAGCATGCTTTCCACAGCTCCGGTTGTGGCAAATGCCCAGCAACTTCCACAATTTCCCTGGTCGTAAACCGGAGAGAGATAGCTCAGGCCACCTACATTCCGGAGGTCGTATGATGCCGGAAATTGTTTGGATTCCGGAGGCGATTTTGAATAACTGATAATTTTCATTGGTGAAGGCATGTAACCTAAAGCAAACCCTTCATCTGTAAAAGTTTTCCAAAGCCCTTTCTCACGTAGATCAAGATACACTAAATAGTCCGGATTGATTGGCGATGGTTTTGGAAGCTGAGCTGAAAGCGTTAATGAGGCAACCAGCATGCAACAAAATATTCCCGGTATAAGTACACTCAGATTTTTCATAATTCAAGTGGTATTGTTATTAAAACTATATTCTAATAATTTCACCCTATGCTTGTCAACCCGGTCAGGTCTTTCACCCATTTGCCTTTACTGGATGCCTTGCTATAGCTTTTTTGGTACTAAGGTGTCCACTCCTTCAATAATCTGTATCAACTTATTTGTGCAGTATTATTTTTTGGGTTCCGGCTACATTATCCTGCAACACTCTGATAAGGTATAATCCGGGCTGATGATTGGAAATGTCAAACGTATGGTGCTTCATATCATTAAGTTCCACACTCATAACCTTTTCGCCCAGCATGTTGAAGACTTCCACCGAAGTGATTGCCGACAGATCATTGTCAGTAAGATTAAGAGAGAATTTGCCGGACGTAGGGTTGGGATAAATCTGGAAAAGTGTTTGATTACTGCTGATAGCAACAGAAGGTTCTGCAATAATGATGTCCTTTACCGGGTTGGACATACTCTTTTCAGGAATCGCGCAAAAATCTCCGGTCAGATCAACAAAAACCCTCACTGATGAGCCGCTTTGAAAATGCGTATGATCTTTAATCAGGATGTTTTGTCCGGCAGCAAAGTTGGCTACAGCATAATTTTCGACCACAAATGATGTGTTATCGCCGGCAAGGGTAATCGTTTGAGATGCATCGTAGCAGATTTCCTGCCCGCCGCCCACCATAATTTCCTGCAGGTTCCTTGAGGATGGGGGAGGAGGAACATAAGTGCTTCTCAATCCCCAGTTATCAAATGCTATGAAAGCTTTATCTTTATGGAAGAGAGGTGTTTGCAACGTGATATTGTTCCATGTTTGAGGTGTGAAATCGCCAAGCGGGAAAGAGTATATGCCTGTTGCTGTGATGTTTGCCATATATGATTGCTGACCAACCGCTGAACTTGAAACAATCAGATTGCCTGGTTGCAAAAGCTTGTTAATGTTAAGCAATAATTCCATGTTCTCCCAAAACAGATCATATTCCTCATACACCGGAAAATAGAATTTGAATAAATTAACCAGGTCACTTCCCATCAAACGGGGTAAAGTTTCTAACGACATGGGCAATTCAGTAATATCAGTGATATAATACTGAGGTGTGGTAATTATTCCAAACTCCCAGGGATTACCATCATTGCCTCCGAATGAAAAACCAGTTGACTGAGTCTGGTTTGAAGGTGATTCGGCTAATTCCTGTTTTGACGATGATGTTGCCCGTAGGTTAAATTGTCCGTTATCATTATGGATTTTGATCTTCTTTTCTGCGTCAGGAAGGCCATTGATCACCCGCCTTTTATTGCCTGCAGTGTAATGCGCTGAACCTTCAATATTCCAGCTCCAGGTTTTAACCTTTGTTATTTCATTCACATTTGGAACTGCTGATGGTAAATCAGTGTATGCACATACATTGCCAGATTGATTGGGATTTCCGCTGAAATCAAGAATTAACTGACCTCCTTTGGGGATTACAAAATCCTTCCATTCGCAATAGTCTTTATAATCGGTTATCACCACATTTCTTGAATTTCCGATCGCATTGGCAGCGTCGGTGCTATCTTCTAAAGCCGACTCAAGTTCGGCAATTGCATTGAATGCAGTAGGGTTTTCCCTCCAATATTGCGCCCGTAAATGGTATTTATTCACTAGTTGCTGCAAATACGTATCATATTCTTTCTGCGCTATTGCAACTGCCTCATTGTAGGATTTTCCTGTTTCAAGCGCAGTGAGTTTTGCTTTCAGAAATTTACATCCTACATCTGGCGGTGCAAATGAGGGGGTTTTATCAGCAGTAGAGTTGATGAAAATGTTGGCTTTCTGCCTGGTATTCAGTTTTTCCATCATATCAACAGCATGTCCGCCGTAGCATTGGGTAAATTCATCATAAACAGTGGAACAGCACGAATCAATAATGAGTTGCTGTCCGATGTAAAGCACGGCCGGACTAAGTTTCTGGCTGCCCAACAGACAAATATTTCCCGTTTCTGAACCATGATTGGTTACCATTTTCTGAAATACTGAATTTTTGCCGTTGCTGGTACATTTCTTAACCCTTTTTGATATGTCAATAAAGGAATTTGAAATAGCATCTGCTGTTGCAATCTTTACCTGTTCCGCAGGAATCCTGGTATCCGGTAACCCGTTACTTGCTTTTGGAATACTGTCGCTGCCATGATAGTAATGCACAATAACATTTGCCGGGCAATAACCTTCATGGT
>CAYQRU010000218.1:0-4007 GCA_964419945.1 uncultured Bacteroidales bacterium
GCGAAAGACGATGAGATGATGAGTTGATGAGCTAATGTGATGATTAGCATGCAACTTAGTTTGTAAATTTTTGTTTTCATGTTTATAGGTTTTAATTGTTTCTGTTTTTTAAGAGATGCAATAATCTGCTTATCAGCTAATCAACCAATTATCACATCATTTTTAATGACTGCCTGGTGAGAGATGCCCTGTTGTGCTTTTGCCAGTGCTGCATAAACGAGCATGGTACAAATGATTGACAGTGATAGCTTTTTCATGGGAATTTTTTTTATTGATCAGTCTGTTTTAAGTACCGGATCTACCCCATGGTGAAAAGGTTTTCTCGGGGTTCACCCCGTTAAATACCATCTTTGGTTAACTGAGAAAGTAATTGCTTTTTTATTTATTCAACGGGGCGAACCGTGAAACGCGGGGTAAGAACTTTTTAAAGGAGTATGGTTTTTAACCATGTGTGTTTAACGTTAGTTTTAACACGGATAACCGAATAGAATGAATTTTCAGAGTTTTTAATTTCCTGGCACACACCTGAATATGTTTTTCGGGTCAGGCATCTCGCTGTCAAAATTGTATTTTCGACTTTAGCTTTTGGGCTTTGCACATTATTGTCTGATAATTTTGACTGATTCCGTGTGATTGTTGTTGAAAATATGTAAGATGTAAATCCCGGCCTGTTTATCAGCAAGGCTGAAGTGGTACAATCCTTTCGCTGGCAGTTCCTCTTGTGTGATAACATTTCCATGTATGGTGTAAATTTCAACAAAAAGCAGGCATAATTCTTCATCAAGCAGAATTTCGAGGGTAAAGTCCCCGTTAGTGGGGTTGGGATAGACTTTGAAAAACGAGAATTCATTTTGGGATTCAACATTCTGTTCGACCGCAAATGGCTTTTCGATATCAGCAGCCAGAATGGCGGGCTGTTGATCACACCACTGATCGGAGATGAAGGCATGGAGAGAACCTCCGGTTTCAACCGTGGTTCCTTCTTTCATCTGTATATTATGTCCTGCAATAATATCGGCATGTGCGCCGGATTCCACAGTAAAGTGTTTGCCGTTGCCGGCAACGATCACTGTTTCGGTAGCATTAAAACAAAGGCTCTGGCCACCGCTAATGATGGTTTCAGGGATTTCGAGTACCTGAGGCACTGCGAACCAGGTCTGTTGTAATCCAAGGCTGAGACTGCCCTGTGGAGAAGTGTACACGAGATAATCCACCTGACCGGTGGAGTAACTCATTGAGCCACCTGTGCCGGTGGCATCGCCACCGGCAGCAACATTGCCCTGTTGTGCAAAAAGGCTGTTAATGGCAACAAAAACGAAAATGCATGCAATGGAAAGAAGGTTTGTCTGTTTCATATGGATTGGTTTTGAAACCAGTAATACAAATTATTTTATTATGATCAGATGGCTTGTTTTATTCTACAAAATTAATCAAAGATGAGGATGAATGCAAGAAAATATTTTATAAGCCATGCAAACATTTTTAAGTTTTGCCGTTCCAATCTCCGATATTTTCTCACACTATCTATGTATGAGGGTATCATACGATCAAATCTTCACGACCTTTAAGCTCCGGTTTCCAAGACCTGCTTCAACCTGGCCAGATAGATCCCAGGTTTTTTGCTGGTAAATCAGGCAAATAATAATCTGTTGAATGCAATTCAACATTCAGCGTTCAAAAAACTGTTGCCAAAAGCAATTGAGCCGAAGCCGGAGGATTCAATTTCAGCTCGTTCAAATCAGGTATCTACCTGAAATCTGTTCAATTGAGGAATTATCGGTAAGCCTTTCCGGATGCGGTCCCCCTGGGTGTTGCATGTTGCATTTTTTTCATTCATTCCTGATACAACGGATAGAAAAACCAAATCTCTTATCGAAAAGGGTGTTACTGAAAACGGAAGTATTCCAATAATATAAGTAGCGGTTCCTGGCGTAAAACGAGTTGACCTGCCCGTCATCAGTTGAACTCCACCAGTAACCGTAAGATCCGATATTAGTGAAAGGTCCGCTCCAGTTACGATATCCGCCGGGAAGTGCCGTAAAGCCGGTTATGTTGGTTGCACCACCGTTAGGGCTCATCCAATGGGCAGTCCCGGCTTCTTTAAGCATTCCTCCACAATCAAGGCCACCCAGATAGTCGGTTAACTGTGTCCACTCTGCATCGGCAGGCACATGCCATCCGTCGGGGCAAAGGCCATTGATATTGCTTACAGCATACCAATTGTAGAGAGCGCCATAGGTATCTTTCCAACCGAAATCATTGTTGTACCAGGCATACGCACCAGAGATGTTGTCTTCCCATGCATCGGCATCATTACCTGGATAGTCAATGAGAGTATTGTTACGGTATCTGGTGGTTTTCAGGTTTTCTTTCATCCAGCACTGGTCACCTATTTGAACGGTGTTGTAAATGTTCCCTTCAATGTCGGTAATGGTGGAGGTTCCGCACACAAAACCTCCTTCTTCTGTAGTAAAACTCAGCTCTTCTCCGTATGCAGTTCCTAAACTGTTGGTGGCATAAGCACGCACATAGTAGGTAGTAACTGGTGCAAGACCGGTCAGGATGCTTGTAAACTCACCAATTCCGGTTCCATCGGAGGTAAAGCCCATGTTGTCGTCAAGAGTTGGATTTTCGGTTGTACTCCAAACCAAACCCCGCTCAGTTACAGAATTGTCGCCGTCGTCAATCACCTCACCTCCCGAAATTGCTGATGAAGAGGTTATGTCTGTTACAGCGGCAGTTATTACAGCCGGGCCGCTTACCAGCGAAGTTTCGCCCAGCAGGCAGCGCACACTGAATGCATAGGCTTTCGGATTACAAAAGCGGCCTGATAAATCGCTGTTGTATGATAACCTTCTGAAACAAGCAGATGATGGCGGATATTCAGCGGAAGACCACCAACCGCCGTGGCGTGTCAGATCATTGAATGTGCCACCGGGTATGCGGGTTCCACCAGGAAATGCATTAAAACCATACAGGTCTGTTCCATTGCCTGAAATCCAACCTGAAGTTGATTTCAGATTCTTACCCGCATCAAATCCTCTCCATCCTGGCTGATCCCAGATAGGGTCGCCGACTCCGTACTGGCTGTCAACAGCGCCTTCAAGTAGTTTCCATTCAGTATTATTTGGAAGGCGCCATCCGGAAGGGCAGGCACCCAGGGATGCCGTCCAGTTATACAAAACTCCGTAATTCTGATAGTTGGCAGTAGTTTTGGCAATTTCAACAACAGAACCCTGATAATCGTACACATAATAATAAGGATCGCTTTCTGAACCTTCATTGGAAGGATTGACTGTTGGAAGATAGGCAAGATTCTCTGCCATCCAGCACTGATCCCCGATTTGAACTGTTGCATACTGATTCCCGTCGCGATCATCGGCCAGCAGATCGCCACAATTGAACAGAGTCGTAAAGGTAAGTTCATCACCATAGGCAGTACCGGCATCATTTGTAGCGTAAGCTCTTACATAATAAGTAGTTAATTGTAAGAGATCTGTAAGATCGCTCACAAACTCGCCCAGGCCTGCACCATCCACTGTAATGCCATCATGGTTCTCAAGATCAGGATTCTGGCTGGTGCTCCATACTACGCCTCTTGCAGTTAATTCCAGACCCCGGTCGTCGCTTACGTATCCTCCGCTTGTGGCACTATTGTAGGTAATGTTGGTAACTTCTGCTGTACTCACTACCGGAAGACATGGCCCCCACAAAGGAACTCCATTGCAGAAACTCAGAGTTTGACCCGTACTGCCAGGCTCAACAGCAACCCATTCTTCGCCATTCCAGAAGAGCATTGCACCGGGGTTATGCCCGCCTCGTAAGGTTGCTGCTTCACCCGAATAATCGGAGAAAAGAGAATAGGGCACACTCAATAACTGGGTTGTGCCACTAATAGAGTAATTATCACCACCCTCCGGATCAGCTTCAGTTTGAATGAAATACGGCCCATCAGCCCAGTCAATTTCAGCGAAAACACCACTTACAATTGTACCCTGGCCTATCAC
>CAYQRU010000219.1:0-3864 GCA_964419945.1 uncultured Bacteroidales bacterium
AGGGAGACAGGGAGACAGGGAGATGGGGAGACAGGGAGACAGGGAGACAGGGAGATGGGGAGATGGGGCGACTTATGAATCTTGGACTTGTATCCCGAATCGGACCTCTCGTGGCTTTCAGCCCGGAATCCCGAAGAATCGGGATTTAGTAAACTCAATTTAGTAAACTCAATTTCCGCACCGCTCCAACCTGGAATTTGGTCCCGCACGTGCGGGATAAAGCCCAAAGCTTAAAGAGTTAAATTCAAAATTTAACAGCCGGCTTTTCTCCATTTCGTCCCATCTAGAAATCGCTCCCTCTCCCTGTCTCCCCATCTCCCCATCTCCCCATCTCCCTGTCCCCTTGTCTTTAACCATCGCCCCTCGCCCCCTTATTTTCCCACCACCGGTATCCCAAAAGTGACCTTCGTCCCGCATGCATTTCCATGATCGTCCTTCAGGTCGAAAATTTCCAGGTTGAACTTTTTTCTATACTTTTTTCCAAGCATTGTCAGTCGCTCGATGGTTATTGAGGTAGACATGGGGCGGTGTTTCGTTTTGTATTTTGATTCTATCTCATATGCTTTTTGACGGCCAACCCCATCGTCTTCCACCTCAAAACGGATCAGATCGCCACCGGCCATGAACCTGATCCTGATATGACCCGTGGTTTCTTTGTATTTGACACCGTGCTCAATGGCATTTTCGATAAAAGGTTGAGCCAGCATCGGCGGTACCTGCAGGCTGTCGGGATCAAGCCTGTCATCAATTTCGAGGATGTACGTAAATTGATCCTCGTAGCGGGCTTTTTGCAGTTCGAGGTAGTTTTGTATGGCGTTGATCTCACTGCGCAGTAAAACAAATTCCTCCACCGAATTGTCGAGTACATCCCTTACCAGTTGTGAAAAGCGCGAAAGATAAGTGCTGGCTTCATCCGGGCGTTCGTTTAGGATGTAATTCTGGATGCTTGCCAGCGAATTGTACAGGAAGTGAGGGTTCATCCGGGCGCGCAGCAGCCGCTGTTCCATCAGCACCGACTTTTGTTCGGCCTTGCTCCGTTTGCGGTAGATAAACATCAGCAAAGCCATGCTGATGAACAGGATCACACCGCCAGCCAGCATAAAAATCATCAGAGATTGCTTCATGCGCAATTGCCTCAATTCATTTGCCTGAGAAAGTGTCCGGATTTTTTGGTCAGCTTTTTCGGCTTCGGCTTCGGCCATGATCAGTTCGAACTGATGCACCTGCTGTCGGGCATAAATACTGTCGCTGTATTGGTAGAATAAATGCAAGAATTCTGTGGCTTTGTTGGTTCTCCCTCTGGCCGATTCGAGTTTATAGTGCAAATCGTACAAATAGGCTCTGTGTTGCTGAGCCAGGATATAATCAACCATTTTTCCAAACGAATAAAATGGCCCTACTGAAGAATGCCCGTATGGTGACAGCAGCACTGTATCCAGATAGCATTTGCTGTTGTGAAGGTGATGCTCAGCATGTTTGAATTGCCTTTCCTCGATATCAATGGCGGCAAGATAATTTGAAGTGGCTCCCATCAGCAGATAAAGACGTGCTTTCTCTGCCGCCTGGTATGCTTTCTGATGAAACGACCTGGCCAATGGAAGGTTAATTATTGCCCCATCATATTCCCAGCCACCCCTGTCGAAGTTGTTACCCAGGTTCAGATAATTTATCGCCATCAGTGTGGAATCACCCAACGCTTTCCCGATTTCGAGAGATTCGTAATTGCAATCCAGCGCTTTCTGCCGTACCTTTGGATCTTTCATTGCTGAATATGCCCAACCCAGTACATTTAATCCGTGTGCTTTCAGATATTGGTTTTGAATCTGATCACACCCAGCCATGAACTGGTTGCCATAATATACAGTGCTATCAAATTGATTGGCCATCAGGTAAGTAAACATCGTAGCGTAGATAGCCTGGAGTAATTCCAGGTCGTTTTGAATGGCATCAAAACATTGTGATGCCAGCCTGTAGTATGAAACAGACTTCCCGGTCCTTCCAATATAATAATTGATATTGCCGAGTTGCATGTAGAGTTCACCCAATTCTTTCGCAGGTTTTAGTTCTTCCAGGATTTTCAGAGCCGACAGGTACGAAAGAAGTGCATTTTTCAAATCCATCCTGTAGTAGCAGGCATTACCGGTATTCAGCATTGAAATCCCAACACCAGCCTGGTCGTTATTGGCAGTTCCAAGACGCATGGCCTGTGCCGAGTACATAATACTGGAATCATAATTCACCGGGGCATACCAATTGGCAAGGGCGTTTAACAATGTGATACTTTCGGGTATTGTGGCACCGGTCAATTTCTTCCGGAGACTGTCAGGTGATACCGGATTCATGCCATAGATTTTTTTTCCATGTACCGGTAGGGTGAGAACCATCAAAATCCATAAAATGACCAGGTTTTTCATGTTTGACCAATGTGTTTTTATTTTTGTTCAGAAACACACTGTAAATTCACGTTGCGTCCAGCTATTTTCACTCAGCAAGCTTTTCCAGAAGTTCAATTAATTCATCACGTTTGCGGGAGGCGACCGGTATCCTGATATTGTTGGTAAGTATTACATATCCTCCGTCATGCCGTTCGAAGCGCTTTATATGCACCAGGTTGATCAGGTTGGATTTATGTACCCGGTAAAAACCGCAATCACCAAGCATATCTTCATAGTCTTTTAAAGTTTTGGAAACAATGATCGTTTCTTTGTCAGAAGTGTAAATGGTAGTATAGCAACTATCTGATTCGCAGCAAATAATATTTTTTATTTCGAGCAGATGGATGCTTTCGGCAGTCTTGATAATGATTTTCTTATTGTTGTTTGAGATGGTTTTCAGGTTTTCCTCCAGCACCCGGGTTTGCATCCGGAAATGCTCCATGATCATATTTCCGGCACGTTCAACGGCTTCAACAAGCTGAGCCGGGTTAACGGGTTTCAGAAGATAATCCACTGCACTGAATTTGAAGGCCTGAAGGGCATACTTGCCAAAAGCTGTAACAAAAATGATCCGAAAATCAATGACCGGCAGGGCAGACAGCAGATCGAACCCGGTTCCATCCTTCATTTGTATGTCGAGCAGTACAAGTTCAGGCTGCAATTCCCTGATGGCAACCAGGCCGCTCATAACTCCTTCAGCCTGTCCAATAACCTTAACCTCAGGGCAATGCCGTCCGAGGATATTGATCAGTGTATCACGCGCATGATGTTCGTCGTCAATAATAAGTACACGTACCATATCGCAAAGTATTACACCATTATCACTCAACAAAAAGGTAAATAGTTGATTTAAAAAAAGCTATATTTCTGAATGATCTGGGTAAAGATGGAAGACGTAAAGTGGTTTTCAAATTTTGTGTAAAAGTACGAAATAACAGGAGGGGTTCGCAAGAGGTGAGTAGGGTTAATTTGTTTCAAAACTAAATAATGGAGACTAAACACCCATATAGTTCTCATACTCCTTCAAATCCCATTGCAAATCCATTTCTTCAAACATACGCTTTGCCATGAGCAGGTATTCGCTGCCATTTATTCCGAGCAGGCTGCTTTTAATACTGTAAGTCTCACGCAGGCATTTTCCTGTCTCAAAATAGGTGCGTGAAAGTTCGAGATGGCAGTTGTATTTTTGTCCGGACTTGATGGAAAGAGTGAAATTTTTATAAGCCTGTCTTTGTCTGCCGAGCATCCAGCAGGTAATGGCTTTTAAACGGTATGCTTCGGTTGCAGCACTTCGCATCTTTTTCGACAAACTGATCATCAAATCAATGGTTTTCGACAAGGTTTTTGCATTTTTACCAGGTTTCTCCTTACGTTCAATGGCCATTTTCAACTCCCGAAACTCCACTTGCGCTTTAGCCTGTACATAGGG
>CAYQRU010000220.1:0-3859 GCA_964419945.1 uncultured Bacteroidales bacterium
GCGGAACCAGGTGGTTTGGGTAAGAGTGCCCACATGGTCGTAATTGGCAGTGGTTGTTACGGTTCCAGTATTTTCCCAATTAACAGTAGGTGGTTCACTTGTGGTCATCTGCCACTGGTATTCCAGATCGCCTGTGTGGCCGGTAGGCAGGGTTTTGTTGGTAATTTGAGCGGGTACTTCATCGTAGCAGATGGTCTGGTCATCGGCAATTTCGCCGCCGGTGGTGGGATTCACGCACCCATCACCTGCCGTCCATTTCGAGAAACCATCGAGGCCTGTAATGGCGAGCGTGTTCTCTGCTGTATTTAATGTACCGCCGCGCTTTGTAAAACTTGTGCCACCGTTGTTTGAACTGTAAAGCGCAAGTTCAGCTTCCGTAAGGTCGTTTATTTCAGCGTCTCTATATTGGAACACCAGCGTAGCATTGAGGCCGGTGTTGGTTGTTGGGGTGATATCGTAGGTGCGCAGTACGCTTTTTCCCAGTGGCACATTGGCCTGGCTGGCGTGCGTTCGGGTGAGGGTTGTGGAACCTAAATTAGCTGCGGTAGTGAGCACTGCTCCCAGCCCGGCTACATTCCGGCCTGAAATATTGTTCAGGGTTCTAGTGGTAGTAATTGAACCCGTAGCGCCTGAAAAATACCCGTTTCCTTCCACCAAATAACCCGATGATCCGAGCGTTACTGTCCGTCCATTCAGGCTCATGTCTCTTTCCATTAAAAGGTTCCCATTTACCGTAAAATTTGATGAAAGGGTGGGCGCTGAGGTGGATGAAAACAGCAGGTTGTTCATTGTTGGGTTTCCGCTAACCGAAGCTTCGTAGGTCGTGATATTTGCCAGATCCCACTTGTATAGCCCTATGCTTTGCGCTGATGCAGGTACTCCATTGCTCCAGTTGGCCGCATTGCTCCAACTGTTGCTTTCTCCACCTAGCCATGTATTGAATGCACTTGAAGCTACCCAGTCGGTGGCAGCATCCATATTGGTTAGGGTGCCATTCTTGGCGTTTGATGTAATATCATAAAGCGTTGACCCATCGGTTTGATCGAAACGGTAATAAGCTAACAAACCTGTTTCATTTCCAGCCAGTGACTTAAACATATTTTCCTTTATTTCGGATTCAGTTCTTGCAGTGTTCCAAATTCTTACTTCATCAATTAATCCGTCAAAGCATTCTGTATCTGCGTAAGTTCGTCCAATGGTAAAATTTGAATTAATGGAAACATTAAGCCCCGAAGAAGCCTCGGTTTTCATTAACATACCATTCAGATAAAATTTCCGGTTGGTTCCATCATATGTAAATACAATATGGCTCCATTTATTACTCAGATCACCTGTTTCACAATAGAGATCGTTGAGCCACCAATAATTATATATGCCGAATGATGTTCCATCACCCTGTAATCTCACCGCATTGCATTCGTTGGTAGAAAAATAACCACCCCATCCTAAAACGCCATCCCAATGATGCCGATGAGGATAAATCCATGCCTCAATAGTGTAATTGAAATTACCGGTTGGTAGGTTTGATTCAGAATATGACACACGATCGTTCGTCCCATCAAAATCCAGCGCCTGTCGTGAACCAGCAAAACAACCCGATAACTTCCATTGCGGCCCGCTGGTAAGGTTGCCGGTGTTACCGTTTCCGCTGTTGTCAGTAAGTGTTGTACCCGTTCCATTGCTCATTTTGTAATAGGCTTTCAGATTGGTATTGGTGCCTATTTCTTTGAACATATTGGCCTTGATCTCTCCTACAGTGCGGACAACATTCCAAACCCGAACCTCATCAATTAAGCCATTGAAATACAACTCATAATCATCTCCATCAGGATTTGCCCCAATACCATAGCGTTTATCAGCAGGGCCAGTGAAAGATGCTGCATTTGTTTCAAGTCCATTAAAGACTTCTTTCCCATCAACATACATTATCACCCTTCCTGTTGTCAGGTTCCTTACCCCAGCTACATGATGCCATTTTCCATCAGCTACAACCTCTGATGAGTTATACCCCGTACCATTTACATAAAATCTTAAATTTCCAGTTGTATGAAGCTCTAAAACTGTTGCTAAATAACTAAAACTCCAGTTGCCAAATATAACCTGGCGACCGACGTAAGAGGTTTTTATCCATGCCTCAATGGTATAACTTCCTTGCCCAAGGTTTCGAAATGATTCAGGTGTGCCACAATTGACATAATCATTCGTCCCGTCAAACTGCAGAGCATACCCGCCCTGCTGGGCATGCAGATTTTCTCCTGCCAGAATCACCATTAAACAAAAGAGTAATGTTCTTTTCATAATTTTAGATATTAAGGTTAGTAATTAAAGGAACATCTAGAATCGGGGTTTCCGGTACCCGGCGAATCCCGTCCTGAGCCGGGAAATGCCACAGTGCCTTGCGCATCCGTCCGGTGGGAAAGATGTGTTTTATCATGTCTCTTTTTTTGTTCCACTATCATCTTAAAAAAAATTTAAACCAAAAGTACAAAAAAAAGCCCCGAAAAAAATAAATATACCACTACCTGAAAACTACCGGGTTTGTCATTTTGGATAAAAAGAGGATAGAATAGTACCTGGTAAAATACAGTCATTCAGCTATTTGATTGACTATTTAAACACAGTACAAATTAAGGGTGTGCCCAAAAGGAAGTAAAATAGTTATACTGTTTTTTCGCTTTTAACCCAAATTGAAAGATTATGATTATAATTATTTTAATCACAGCCTATTATGCGATGTGTTTTCATGATTCCGGGAACACAAATTTTTCCCTGTAAAAAGGCATTAATGTATAGTTCATGGTTTTAATTATTTGGTATGCACCTACTGTTGGTTGACTGCATATGCGAATGTTAATTCGCTGACCCTTACGGCTATTCATACTTACAGTGCCTGCTTTTTGCGTATTCATCATTCTGACAATATTTTGCCAGTCGTGATGGATGTTACTGGCCTTGAGCCTGAAACGGATGGTATTGACCAGTGTATAGGCAAGAATCCCTAAAAACAAATGCGCTTCAACAGCTTGATCCTTTTTGTGAAAAATGGGTCTGAGACTCAGATCGGTTTTCAAAACCCGGAAGGCAACCTCTATTTCACGAATGGTATTATAAATATCCCAAATTGTTTTCTCCTGGCTGTGAACATATACATATTGGTCTTCATCACCAGGCTTTTCAACCCATCGCAATTTAATGGTTGACAAATCGACTTCCTGTTAATCAAAGTCTTGCTTCTGATCGTTTATGGATTCTATTTCTTTGACAGGATGTTTTTTCAGACCTTTGCGTTTGATTATGGCGCTGTAGTGTTGTGCCAGTTTCTCAATGTGGGGGGCAATATCAGAAGAAAATAAAACAGTGGTTCCTATGAGTAATTGTTCAATGCGATCGGTTAATAATTTCTTTTCTGTTTCATTATCAACTTCATCCAGCTTTCCTAACGTGAGCAGTGTATGGTGGCGAATGTTATTGCCTAAACGATAGCTTTCGCAAAGCTTATAGTACCGGTAGATTTTTCGGGTGTTATTATCTTTTTTATCAGCAACTTTCAGAAACATGCGTCAAAAGCATAAAATATAATGTAGTCAAACAATTCTCGGCTCATCTTTTTGGGACTATGGATCAATTATCAAAAATATATGTGTTGATAATCACCGCATTATGATTTTAAAGTGCTTGAAAACTGCCAATCCTCATGTTATTTTGACTATTTTTGCGCTGAAATAGCACAAGTTGGGATAACTCACACTTGTAACAACTGGTATATTGATTCATCCAAAGGTCAAGAAATCAGATACAACCATCAAATGGCATCATGTTTAAGGTTAGGTCAGGTTCTGATTTTATCAAAGGTCGTTTG
>CAYQRU010000221.1:0-3840 GCA_964419945.1 uncultured Bacteroidales bacterium
TTGGGCCACAACAGACGGCGGGCTTTGTCGAGGTTAACATTGTCCGGCCAACTGTTGAGCGGGGCAAAACGCTGCTGCCCGGTACCTCCTCCCCCACGTCCGTCGCCTGTGCGGTAAGTTCCGGCACTGTGCCAGGCCATACGGATAAAAAACGGACCGTAATGCCCGAAATCGGCAGGCCACCAGTCCTGCGAATCCGTCATGAGTTTATGAAGGTCCTGCTTCAGTGCAAGGTAGTCGAGACTCATAAACTCTTTGGCGTAGTCGAACTCCGCTCCCATAGGATCGGATTTTGCAGAATGCTGCCGCAGTATGTTTAGCTTTAACTGGTTAGGCCACCAGTCGCGGTTTTTGGTACCAGCGGAACCCGTGCCGGGTTTTGCTAATGCCCCGGTAACAGGACATTTGTTTTCATTTTTGTTTTCCATAGTAACTGATTTTAATTAGTATTGATATCGGTGCAAAGGTTTTCAAATTTGAAGGATTTCATATGGATAACATCAACTGCCTGAAGATTTGCCGATAATTTGCAGTTTCAGATCTTCAATCCTGAAGTTGGGAATGGTTTTATCGTTGAAATACTTGAAAAGCAAAGCGTTCAATGCTTCGTCCTTATAGTCTTCAATGCGTTCGGAATCAGAGTAATACAAATGGTGGTGACTTTCCAGTACGGCATCGTAGCGCATGACACCAGTATCCGTTTTCACCCTTCTGATCAGCCCGCACGAAACAAAAGCATCGAGTACTTTATAAATAGTAGCAGTAGCAATGTTGGGGTGATTGGTTCGAATGTATCCGGTAATGTGTTCGGCTGATGGGTGGTTATTCAGCATCAAAACGGCTTCGAGGACAGCAACCCGTTGCGGGGTAATTCTGAGTCCTTTGTCAATCAAACGGTTACGAATATTGGTTGTTTCCACGAGTAATTGATATTAAAAGAGAATGATTCTCATAGAATAATCAACAAAGATAAAAATGTTTTGTTTACAGACAAGGAAATGGACTTTTTGGAAAATTCGTTGTTTGCGGGCAAAACAAAATCACAACTGGATGGACTTCACCAGCTTCAGTTATTGCCCTTGAGTGTCATCGCTGATTTAGCAATGCAAATTTGCAAATGATGAGATTTCTCCGATTAGCCGAACTCATTGCAGGCTACTTCAATCCTGAAGGTTGTATTTATCACATCACCCAGAAATAGCTTCAGTACCAACGTATTTGTTTATTTCGCCTTGTGTGGCTGTAACCGGTTCTGTAAGATTCTAATTGGTGTAGGAAATCCTACTCATATCCAGATGCTGGAAAATAAAAGCATATATATATGCCTGGTTTTCGATCCGTTCGTACATGATGTGGCTACCGCTGTGTCCTGCTTTTTCATCGAAATACAAAACATACGGATTATTGCCGGAGCCTTTTTCCTGAAGCATTGCCAACAATTTGAACGAATGAAACGGTAACACCCTGTCGTCATTGCCTGAAGCCACAAGCAAAGTTGCCGGATAATCTACACCTTCTTTTACGTTATGATAAGGTGAGTATGAGATCAGGTTCTTAAAATCAAGGGAATCATTTATATTACCGATTTCATTAACATAAACATAACCAATGTTAAACAAATGGTAGCGCATCATGTCGTGCACACCTGCTACTGCTACCACAACACTGAATAATTCGGGGCGCTGAATCATAGCGGCCGCTACTACCAATCCACCATTTGAACCTCCCATGGCTGCAATCTTTTTGGGGTTGGCGTAATTTTTTTCTATCAGAAATTCGGCAGCCGCAATAAAATCATCAACTGTTTTTTGTTTGTCCAGCCGTTTTCCCTGTTCGTGCCAACCCGGGAACTCGCCTCCTCCACGTAGTGCAGGAACAGCCAGCAAACCTCCGTTACGCAAAAAAGCAATATTGGCAACACTGAAAAACGAATCCATACTTACCCCGAAACCTCCGTAGCCATAAAGCAAAGTGGGGTTATCACCTTTTTGTTTCATTCCTTTTTTATAAGTCAGATACATCGGAATAAGCGTGCCATCTTTTGAAGGATATTGCATCCTTTCGGTAATAAGATCCTCTGTTTCGAGATATGTATAAATGTCGCTGAGCCTTTCGCGCCTGAAATTATCGAAATTGATCTTGTAATATGATGGTGGGCTTACAAAAGAACCAAAAGAATAAATGGCAATACTGTCATTTGGCGAGTAGTCGAAACTATTAAACGTATAGCCTTCAGGGATCCGCCAGGCGGTGAGTGTTTTACCCGACATATCGCTGATAATGGCGTAGGACTGGTTGCCGGTACGATATATTTTCAGCAGATTGTTTCGGATCAGATGCACAGTTTCAAGCTGATCTTTGGTCTGTGCAGTAAATACCCCGGCCTGATTAACTTTTTCAGGATAATATAAATAGATCATACCATTGATGGCATTCAAGTTGCTGTGAACCAAAAGCTTGTCATCCAATTCGGCGATTACGTTAAAATAGGTTTGATACCCCTGTGAGGTGATAAACTCCTTTGGTTTCGTAAAAGTGTTGTTGAGGGGCATAGCAGAAATGCTGGTGAACCCGATATCACTGATTTTTTTATTCTGGCTCAGGATGAGGTATTTTTTACCGGGTGTTATGCTGTAATCAAAGTGTTCGTATTCGTTTTTTGGAGTGTATATCGGTATATCATCCTGCTGTTTGTTTCCGAGCTTATGATAATACAAGGTTCTTCCGGTTATATGCTCGTGAAACGATTTGGAAATATCTTCAACATCATACCTGATGTAGAAAACACCGTTATCGTACCATTAGAGGTTTGAGTATTTAACAAAAACCAGCGAATCGTCCAGTAGTTTTCCTGACTCAATATCAAGGAAACGGATGGTTTTCCAGTCGCCTGTATTTTTTGAAAGTACGAGGGCAATAGTACGGTCATCGCAGGAAACAGCTATTTCATCAATATTGTAATTCCTGTTACCGAGGTTGCGATTGGGATCGAACAACAAACGAAAATCATGCGAGGGGTGAGTGGCATAATGCAGTGAATGCGATTTATATATCCTGTCAATCTTATAAACAAAACAGTATTTACCATCCTTGAACATGGGGCTGTTCTTGATGCTGGAATATACCGGAAGAAAAGTTGAAAGGCCCCTGAAGTTTCGTCCTGTTTCCTGCTCCTGCAATTCTTTTTGGGCTGCCAGCCATGTATGAGTTTGATCTGAATTGAGGTTTTCGAGCCACCTGTAAGGATCAGGAATTATTTGCCCCCATAGCGTATCTGCAATGTCTTCCTTCGGCGCATCGGGATATTTGAAAGACTTTTGGCTAAAACCCGTCAAGCCATAGCAAATCAAAAAAAATGAAACAAAATATTTCATAGCAGAAAAAGTTGGTTTTAATTTAAACTAATCAAACTTTTACTTTAACTCATTAATTCTTTGGATACATTGATTGAATCAGGTTTAAAAAACGATTTCTATTGTATCGGATCAGGATTATAATCACTAAAATACCAGCAGTTTGAGAGCTTTTATTTGCTAAGCTTGTTACTTCACAACGGCTGGTGCATAAGGCAAATGAGAGTCATGAAGTATAATTTTCAGTTTGCCTTCTTTGTTTTTGGTATAAGCAAATGAATATTCAACTTTAACATCTTCGCCACCTTTTGCAGGTGTAAAATAATAATTTCCCATTGCTATGGCCATATTTCCAATAATCCTGGTTCCAATGTTCTCCCAACGAACCGAACTCCAGGGTTTAATGGCAAATCCGTGATCTTCAGGATAGTTCCCATCATCGCCAATAAAATAGGATAAGGCTCCCTGAAAATCAGTGCGAAATTGT
>CAYQRU010000222.1:0-3838 GCA_964419945.1 uncultured Bacteroidales bacterium
GATGTCATATACCACACGATTAACTCCTTTAACTTTGTTTATGATCCGGCTCGAAACCTCTGCAAGCAAATCATAAGGAAGGTGAATCCAGTCGGCAGTCATTCCATCGGTTGAGCCAACTGCCCGCAGAGCCACTACATACTCATAGGTACGCTCGTCACCCATCACTCCTACCGACCGCACCGGCAATAAAATTACAGCCGCCTGCCATACTTTATCATACCAGCTATGTTCTTTAAGGGCTTCAATAAAAATATAATCTGTTTCCTGCGCTATCCTGATTTTCTCAGCAGTGATCTCACCCAATATCCGTATGCCAAGTCCAGGACCCGGAAAAGGATGACGATTAATCAGTATAGAGTTGATTCCCAATTCACGACCGACTTTACGTACTTCATCCTTGAAAAGAGCTTTTAATGGTTCAATGACCTTTAGTTTCATGTAATCGGGTAAGCCACCAACATTGTGATGCGATTTTATTGTTGCCGATGGACCTTTCACCGAAACAGATTCAATCACATCTGGATATATAGTACCCTGTGCAAGCCAGCGGGCATTATGTATACGATGTGCTGCATCGTCAAAAACCTCGATAAAAGTCTTTCCGATAGCCTTGCGTTTCAATTCGGGATCGCTGATGCCCTGCAATGCTTTAAGAAATTTTGCACCTGCATCTACACCCTGGATGTTCAACCCCAAATCCTGGTACGTATGCAATACAGTTTCATACTCATTTTTCCGAAGCAGGCCGTTATCGACAAAAATGCAATGCAACTGTGTCCCGATAGCACGATGCATCAGTACTGCAGCTACTGATGAATCTACACCACCGGAAAGCCCCAGAATAACGTTATCAGATCCAATAGCTTCCTTCACTTCCCTGATAGTCATTTCAATAAATGAAGCAGGTGTCCACAATGGCTTACATCCACAGATATCATATACAAAATTTTTCAGCAGTGTAATTCCTTCAGTAGTATGGTAAACTTCAGGATGGAACTGTATTCCGTAGATACTTCGGTTTCTGATTTGATAACCAGCTACTTGTACATCACGGGTACCGGAGATGATATCAAATAAGCCGGATGTATTTTTAATAGTGTCGCCATGCGACATCCAAACCTGGCAACCAGTTGTCATCCCTTTCATCAAAAGATTGTCACTATTAATATATGTAAGAGTGGCCCGACCATATTCTCTTATTTTTGAAGGTATTACTTCTCCGCCCATGATTTTTGCAAGATACTGTGCTCCATAGCATATACCAAGCACAGGTGCTGTGTTTCCCAGTGGACTCAGGTCAGGAAATGGAGCACCTGGATCGTGGGTGGAAGACGGACTTCCCGAAAGGATTATTCCTTTTGCTGTACCCCGGTTTAATGGGATGTGCGTGCAGGGGTATATTTCACAATAAACATTGAGTTCGCGTATCCTGCGGGCAATCAGTTGGGTGTATTGCGACCCGAAATCAATGATCAGAATTGTTTGTTCCATTGCGCAAAGATATGTAGTACTGTATGAATACTCAAATGTGGCAGAGAAATTTATTGGAAAAAGTAAATTCCGGCTTTGGATTGAATATGTTTGAAATATGCCGGATTTACTTTATCCTGCAGGAATAAAAACGTTCTGATACACACTTACAGTTAAGTTTCCTACTTTTGTCCGCAATATCATGTTTGACTGTTTTTCAATACTTCTCATTTTAAACAGTCCGTTCTTTTTCCGGTATGCATACAAATAATACACAATATTGAATATCAGGCTAATAATATATTAGAATTCCTATTTTTAAGATTTGCAGGAAAAATGAAATCAGAATCTTCTGTTTGCCACAGTGGAATAGTGGTAGGCTCGAACAATGAACAAGTGTTGGTAAAGATTATTGCCCAATCTGCATGTGCTGGATGCCATGCGAAAAATATGTGCAATATCAGCGAATCTGAGGAGAAAGTCATCGAAGTAAGCAACACTGGGTCAAAACATTATAAAACCGGTGAACAGGTTACTATCACAATGAAGCGTTCCATGGGTAATAAAGCTGTGCTGATTGGATACGTATTACCTTTTCTGATCGTCTTGATTTCCATATTTGTGATCAGTTATTTCTCAGGCAATGAAGCCATTGCAGGATTGTTGGCACTTCTCCTACTCGCACCATATTATCTGGGGCTTTACTTGCTCAGAAAAGGGATGAAACAAACTTTCAGATTTGAGCTTGAGTGAACCCGGATTACATATCATGCATCTTTATTGATTTTCGGGCTCAGTATGATTAATTCTCACTAACTCCTTTGTTTCGCACCAAAAATCACCGTAGTAATCAGTTCGATGAGAAAGCCATAAATAATTCCCATAACCAAGGTGGCCACAAACATCATCTTTGGTGTAAACTCCGGGCTTCCGGGAGCCATCAATCCACTTATTGCCATTGTAATGCTGAACAAAAAGCCCATGATGATGCCATGAATGCTCCAGTGTCCCATCCTGAAACTGCTGATTCCAATGGCAAAACCAAGCAAAGTGCGACCAATAATGATCTGGTAGGCAACCGGAAGAGGAAGCTCACCTGAGCCTGAAGCAAGCCAGTAACAGAAAAAGCCGGTTAGTAATCCGGCTAAAGTTGCGATGATGATTCTTTTCATGAATGTTGATTTTTTGGAAAGTTGAAACGATTTCAGGATTCAAAAATACAATAATAATGGTTTCACTCCGTAGCTGGTATTTTTAACCTGATTTTTTATTGTTGCATGCCTGTATGTGTGCATGTGGATAACCAGCAGGCTTTATTGTAATGCGCAACTGAAATTATTAGTACAGTATGACCTTCGCTGTCTCCGACCTGCTTCCGCTGATCATCCTAAGGAAATACATACCTTTTTCATGCCCTGATAAATCGAAACTGTGCTTCGTGCCGGTCGAAATTCCGAATGCTTCCAACAACTCTCCTTTGATTGCAAAAACCTGAATCACTGCATTTTGCTGTAAGTCTTCTTCTGCCAGCTCTACGGTAAATAGTCCGGTACCAGGATTTGGATACACTTTAAAGGATCTGTCTGATCCGGTTTTAGTTATCATATCCGGAACTGTTTTTTCAGATGGAGCAATATGAATGGTAGAAACTAATTTTACAGGATTGCTGCAAAAGTTTCCTTCCGGTTCAATCCGAAAGTGCGCATTGGCTCCAGATTGAATATGGGTTCCCTCTTTCAGTAAAATGGCTGTACCGGCTTCTATCACTACATTTGCCCCGCTTTCGATCATAAAAGTACTCCCGCTTCCGGCAAGGGTAATGGTTTCAAGGGCTGCCATACACAGGTTATTCCCTGACACTATCGTATAATTTTTCAGGTTCAGAAAAGTCCCATATTGTTGAAATTCAAAGCAACCCATATCAATGATAAGCGAGAATATGCGCGGGTTGCCGAACAAATCAATTTCGGGCAATGCAAAACCGCTGGTATCAGAGATTCCGCTATTGATGGCCGGCGAATTTGCCAACAACCGAAAATCGCCCGCTTCGGGGTCAAAAAATTCAGGCTCTTCTGAAATGCAGTTCTGAAAACGGGATGCATTATAATTCATACCTGCTCCGTCGCCACCAAAGCCGACTATGCCATTTTCAACATTACTGTAATGAAAGAATGGATCTGACTCAAGAACATGCAGATACACATTATTTCCTTGCTGGTTAGCCTCATTACCCCAGAAAATGGAGCTGTAAAAAACAGGATTACCATAATCGCAGGCAATTCCTCCCCCGCTTATGAACGCTGAATTCTCCGAGATCGTCAGGTTATGAAAAACCGGAGTGCCAGAATTTTCGAAAAATATTATA
>CAYQRU010000223.1:0-3785 GCA_964419945.1 uncultured Bacteroidales bacterium
ACCTTGCCTGGCTTTAAGAAACAACCCAATACAGCACACTACCTGAAAAGTAAGATAATGTGGCGCTGTTATATCCTTTATCTGGTAAGCTGCTGGCATAGAGTGTCAAAAGTAGAGGATTTTATTGGATTGGGAATTCAATGGTGTTCCGAGCGGCATTGCAAATGCCGCTCGGCTGTGGGTACTTGCTGTGAGTGATACTATGTTTACCAAAAATTGGTTTAGAAAATGTTACTGCATTATAGGCAAAAGCCCTACATTTCTTCAAGGCTCTTGTTCTGTTCCAATCCAATATCATTTATTAAATAGTACCCAAAATAGAAAAACAAAAGTTAGAAAAACATATGAAATAATTGCTATTGATCTAAGCTTTTTCTGTTTTTCAATTCTGTTTATAAATCTTTTTTCAATTTCTATATATTTATCTTTATATACGAAAATAAAATAATTTGCTACTAAAATTAAAGCAACACTTAAAATTACGGGGATTTTTACCTGCTGATATGTGAAGTTTTTTAGTAATCTAAAATATACAATCACAGTTGCAATGTTAAACACTAATAACAAACTTAAAGCTGCCATAGCACTAAATGCGTAATCCCTGCCTGGCATTTTTTTCCACAAGCTATAAATTCTGTAGTACAGGTAATAATATACGGTTTTCATTGTTTCTTTTTTATTTGTTTTTCACTATTATTATTGGAAAACCGGTTGGAGATGTAATTGGCAAAATTGCAATACCTGTAGTTTTATATGAAATTTCTGCACTATTCCAAGCATTTTACCAGCCATTAAACCCACCGGCTACATCAGTTGTATATATTAATTGAAAAGTATACCACATTCTGATTGAAAAGTGTACCACTTAGCATTCACTGGGGTTTTTGTAGAGTAACAAAAGCTGCCAAAAAATGATAAGCATGAATACAAAACAAGAGATCATCAGGAGGTATTATCGGGAGAACGACAGCGCCAGGAAGATAGCGCGGGATTTGCAGATCAACCGCAAGACAGTAATCAAGATTTTGCAGCAATATGCGGATGCTGCGGAAAAATCGGTACAACAAGGCGATACGTTAGCCGAACAGGATTACCTGTGTTCGCCACCGGTTTACGACATTACAAATCGGATGAAACGGCGATTAACACAGGAAATAGTCGTATTAATAGACGAGCAGATAGAAGCTAATGAGCGTAAGAAGCGCGAGGGTTTACGAAAACTGATCAAGCGCAAGATAGACATACACGAGTATCTTTTGTCCAAGGGCTACCAGATCGGCTACACTACTATTTGCAATTACATTCGGTCAAAGCAGATATATTTACAGCAGACTTATATCAGGCAAGTACATATTGCGGGCGAAGAATGCGAGTTTGACTGGGCAGAAGTAAAGTTAGTCATAAGCGGGACACAGCGGTGTCTTTATCTGGCAGTATTTACCTCATCTTACAGCAATTACCGGTTTGCGATGCTGTTTCAGCGCCAGGACACATTGTCGTTTATGGAAGCGCATAATGAATTTTTTGAACATATTCAGGGCATTTTTCAGGAGATGGTTTACGACAATATGCGCATAGCCATTTCAGACTTTGTGGGCAAAAATGAGAAGGTTCCCACAATAGCCTTGCTAAACTTAGCTGGCTGGTTTCATTTTCGATGGCGGTTTTGCAATGCAGGCAGGGGTAATGAGAAAGGGCACGTAGAGCGCAGTGTTGAGTACGTTCGTCGCAAGGCTTTCAGTCACATCCGCAATTTTGACAGTATTGAACACGGCCAGCAGCATTTGTTTGCCACTACTGAGCATCTTAACCACCTTCCTGCAAAGGTCAATGGAAAAAGTGCATGGCAGCTTCTGCAGGAAGAAAAGGTCCATCTATGGAAGTATCCGGGGGCGATGCAATGCTTTATCACAGAGACTTTGAAGGCCGATAAATACTCAACCATTTGCTATGGAACCAACCGTTATTCGGTACCCGACCACCTGGTAGGGCGTATGTTGGAAGCCAAGGTTTGCTCAAATCTGTTGTTGATATATTACAACAACACACATGTGTGCAGTCATCAGCGCAACTACGGGATGCATCAGTGGAAAATTAACCTTGACCACTATTTGGCTACCCTGAGCCGTAAACCCGGAGCGCTGCACGGATCATTAGCTTTAGACCAGGCGCCTGAAGAGATAAAATCCGTTTATCATCAGTATTTTGTGAACCAGCCACGGGGTTTTATTGAAGTTTTACAATATTGCAAAACCCATGAAGTGCCTCATAAAAAGCTGATAGAAACGATAAATACGCTTCGGGAGCTTTGCCCCAGGGATGTATCGTGCGAAAAAGTTATAGCCCTTCTTGGGAATCAAACCGGCACTTTTACCATGCCCATAACGGAAAACGGCAACGATGAAATTCAAGACCTTTCAATGCAGCAATTAAAAGAAATCACACAGTTGGTAAACAACGGCACAAATTAAAAACGATGATTGTCAAATATTTGATTTGTTGTTATTTAAAGACTATGAATGAAAAATATGCTTTCACTGTAATCCGGAAATTGTAAGTAAGAATGAAGTTTATTGATGAGTTTTTAAAGGCATGAAAGACCTCTGCAAATATCAAAAGAGGGCGCAATCGGCCCTCTTTCCTTTGACATTTACGTCGGTCTGCCGATTTATCCCTGATAGGTTGCTCTCCAGCAGAGCCTATTTCCGTTTGATCGGCTCTGCAAAAATGAATCATTTATCAACATGAAAAACATTAAGCAAAAAAAATGATCATTAAAAATGTCCATTACCAACACCTTTCAATGCAACAATTAAAAGAAATCACGCAGTTGATAAACAACGGCACAAATTAAAAAACAATGATTACCAAAGACATACAAGATCAAATAGAACAATTAAGCAAGGCCTTGCGCTTACCGGCATTCCGGCGCGAATACCAGCATCATGCCAGCCAGGCAGCCAAAGACAGCCTTTCTTATGAAGATTTTTTGTTGAACCTGATGCAGTGCGAATACCAGATGCGCATAGAAAACCGGCGCAAAGCACAAATAAAGCAGGCCGGTTTTGTGCAGTACAAATATTTACACGACCTCAATCGCCAGGATCTTCCGCCAGATGCAACGTCAAAATTAGCCCAACTCGAGCGGCTCGATTTTATCAAGTCAGGGCAAAATGTAATTCTTTCCGGCAACCCCGGAACCGGTAAAACCCATCTGGCTACGGCTTTAGGCATTAAAGCCTGTCAGCAGGGATACAAGGTTTTATTCACAACCACACCACGACTGCTGACTCAATTGCGCGAAAGCCGTTCGCAAAAAATATTACGGCAAATTGAAAACCGTTTCGAGAAATACGACCTTGTAATATGCGACGAGTTTGGATATATCTCTTTTGATAAAGAAGGAGCTGAGCTGCTTTTTTCACACCTTTCGCTACGCTGTTCACGTAAGTCAACCATCATTACCACCAACCTGTCGTTCGAGCGTTGGAATGAAATTTTTGGCGACACCGTGCTCACAGCTGCAATGGTTGACAGGTTAACCCACCGGGCGCTTATCGTGAACATGAGCGGAAAATCTTACAGGGTTAAGGAAACCAAGCAAATGATGTCAAAATGAAAAACACAAGCTATGCAGCCCGGCCACCTTAGCTCACCAAAAGGAATAAGGGTACCCCTTTTCCTTTTCCTGAGCTAAAATACATCAACTAATAAATTAATCTATTTTTGCAAAGTGAACCACTCTCCAATTGAAATACTGGTATACTTTTCAATTAATACAAGCA
>CAYQRU010000224.1:0-3768 GCA_964419945.1 uncultured Bacteroidales bacterium
TCCTTAAATACATTCATCTGATCGTACTTATTGTATTGATACACAATGGCCTTGCTTTGTTTACCGGATTTTCTATTGCCTCTTTATTTAAGACGTCGCGCCGAGACCGTCGCACCATTTCTATTGAAACCGGTATTCAAAACTCAGGCATTGCGTTGGTACTGATCTTTAATCCCCGCCTTTTCGATGGGTTGGGTGGTATGGCGTTTATTGCTGCCTGGTGGGGAATATGGCATATTTTGTCCGGCATGGTGATGTCGTATTTTTGGTCGAAAAGACTGTTGCCCGAATTGGAAACTGACTGATTTAAAGACTGATATCGCCTATGCCTTTGAAAAGAGAAAATATCGAAAAGTGGTCGCCATTGTACCGTTTCCTGAAATATTATGTGGATTTTGCCTTGCACTGTTACTTCCGTATCACCATATCAGGAAAGGAAAAGATTAACTTCCGGGAACCCCTGATCTTCGTTGCAAATCATCAGAATGCACTTATTGACGATCTTGCGATCCTCTCTGTTCATGACTGGCAACCAGTTTTCCTGGCAAGAAGCGATATATTCAAAGGCCGCTTCGTGACAAAAGTTCTTACATTTTTTAAAATGCTCCCGGTTTACCGACTCCGCGACGGATTCTCTTCACTGCAGGAAAACGAAACTACCTTTCGCAAGACCCTCGATGTGCTTAACAACCGCAACGGTCTGGTTATCATGCCTGAAGGAAGCCATTTAGGAAAAAGAAGATTACGTCCGCTGAAAAAAGGCATTGCACGCATTGCGTTCCAGGCCGAAGAAGCTTCGGGTTTCTGTATGGGGATTAAAATCATACCCGTCGGGCTTGACTTCACTGACTATAAAACTGCAGGCAGCCCTCTGCTGATCATGTTGGGTGAACCGATTGAGATTGGTACTTACCTCGATAAGTACCGCAGCAATCCTGCACAGGCATACAATGCGCTCATGCATGCTGTAGCTAATGGTTTGAAGACCGTCATGTTGCATATCGAAGATGAAGCACATCACGACGAGGTATTGACCCTGGCTGAGCTTGCCGTTGCCAGGAAATTGACAAATGAAAAAACTGAAAATGAGGATGTTAAAAGCTTTAAGATAAAGAAAATATGTGTCACAGAATTGGAAGCTTTGAAAAATAGTTCAATAGTGGATTACATGAAAAAGATAGAAAGCACGAAGTCTTTCTGTACTTTTCTGCAACAGCACAAGTTGAAACCGGCTGATCTTCAGCATCTGAAACCCGGTACATGGTGGTTTCTTATCCAAGCACTCCTACTGGCCGCAACATTTCCTGTTTTTATCTATACCTTTATCAACCTGATGCTTCCGGCGGGATTGTCCCGATGGGCCGGCGGGCAATTTGAAGATCGTCATTTTATTGCTTCTGTAAGGTTGGTTATAGGTATGGTGGCTTTTCCGGTCTTATTTCTCCTTCAGACTCTTTTGGTTGGAATTTGCACCGGTTTTTCAATTTCCATGTTCGCATATTTCATCAGTCTGCCACTATCTGTTATTTTATTTTATCACTGGCGAAAATTGTTTTACCGGTCCAGAACAAATTATAAACTGCTTTCTATGAGTATCTTAAGACCAGAAAAATATCAAAAGTTGCTCTTCGATTTTGACAATCTGACTCGATGAACCAGAGAAAAAGATAAATCAGTTGAATAACCAGGTACATCCGGAGCACTCCTGGTCTTTTTAATCAGCAGAATTGCTTATGTTTGTAAGCGGAAAATGCGATAGATAAACCCGGCGTTCAGACTCGGGAATATTATTCAATCATTGATAATTCATTTTATGATCAAGATTTTTCCTGTCGAACAGATTCGTGAAGCCGATGCCTACACCATTGCCAACGAGCCGGTGGCCCCGGTGGATTTGATGGAAAGGGCTGCCTGGCAATGTTTTAAATGGATTCAAAATAAGAAACCTAAAGGAAAAAGCATTAAAATATTTTGCGGAACCGGTAATAATGGTGGCGACGGACTTGTGATTGCCAGGCTTTTGGCTGCAAAGGATTATGACTGTGAGGTTTTTGTAGTCAGGTTTTCAGATAAATACTCCGGCGACTTTCTGATCAACCTGAAGCGTCTTGATGAGTTTCCGGAGGTCATTGTCAACGACTTGTATGAAGGCAGCGAATTCCCTGAAATTTCAACGAACGACCTGGTGGTGGATGCCATCTTCGGCTCAGGATTATCGAAACCGGTAAGTGCCTTTCCTGCCGCTCTGATTGAACATATCAATCAAAGTGGTGCTGTGGTGATCGCGGTGGACATTCCTTCCGGCATGTTTGCTGATAGGTTACCCGACGTAAAAGCCGGCGCCATCATTCAGGCGGATTATACGCTTACTTTCCAGTTTCCAAAATTGAGCTTCTTTTTTGCCGAAAGTGAGCAGTTTGCAGGCGACTGGCAGGTACTTTCAATTGGTCTTCATAAAGAGTTCATTGACCGTACTGAGGTTAGTCATTATTTTATTGAACCGGAGGATATTGCAGGATTGCTCAAAACCAGGAAGCGTTTTGCACACAAAGGGAATTTTGGTCATGCCCTGCTCATTGCTGGTTCTACTGGTAAAATGGGAGCTGCTGTGTTGGCTGCCAGAGCTTGCCTGCGATCTGGTGCAGGCCTGGTCACAGTGCATATTCCCAGGGCCGGATACGAAATTTTGCAGACGGCTTTCCAGGAGGCCATGGTTTCCCTCGATGAGGAACAACACAATTTCTCAGAGATGAAAGACATAAATCTTTATAATGCCATTGCTGTGGGTCCGGGCACCGGGATCAGTGAAGCGACACAGAAAGGTCTTAAATTACTGATACAGCAAAGCAGGCAGCCGATCATCCTTGATGCTGACGCTTTGAACATCCTGGGCGATAACAAAACCTGGCTTTCATTTTTGCCTCCAGGTTCCATTCTTACACCCCATGTGAAGGAATTTGAACGCATTGCTTCGAAGGCTGCAGATTCAATGGAAAGGAACAGGTTACAGATCGAATTTTCGCAAAAATACAATGTATATCTGATCCTGAAAGGAGCTTTCAGTTCGGTATCAACTCCCGATGGCAAATGCTATTTCAATCCCACAGGCAATCCCGGAATGGCCACCGGGGGAAGTGGTGATGTGCTCACAGGTATTTTGCTCGGGCTGCTGGCGCAGGGTTATACTCCTCTTTCCACCTGCCTTGCGGGAACATTTCTGCATGGTCTTGCAGGAGACCTGGCAGCTGGAAACAAAGGTTATGAATCACTGATTGCCGGTGATATCACTGAAAACCTTGGAAAAGCCTTCAGAAAGCTTCATAAGTATTGATAATGAAGAGTTTGCGGATTACGCACGTGCTTCCTCGTAGCGCAGGTTCTGCATGATAAACTGTTGCCTTTCAGGAGTGTTTCGACCCATATAGAAGTCAAGCGCCTCCTGTATCTCAGATGATTTTCTCAGGATTACCGGATCGAGGCGCATATTGGGGCCAATAAAATGTTTGAATTCGTCGGGGCTGATCTCACCAAGTCCTTTGAAACGCGTGATTTCAGGATTCTGCCCAAGCTCTTTCAGGGCGCTGATACGTTCTTCGTCGCTGTAGCAATAAATAGTTTTCTTTTTATTCCGCACCCTGAACAAATGAGTTTGAAGAATATATAAATGTCCGGCTTTTACCAGGTCAGGATAAAACTGAAGGAAAAAAGTGAGCTAGAGCAAACGAATATGCATTCCATCCACATCGGCATCGGTGGCAACAACAATGT
>CAYQRU010000225.1:0-3753 GCA_964419945.1 uncultured Bacteroidales bacterium
TTGGAATTTTGGCGTTTAAAATTTCAACTTCGAATACAACTTCCACGAAAACAAGGATTAAGACCTGACTGTTTGCCCGCTTACCGGCTAAAAAATTCTGCCTTCGAATACAACTTCCACGAAAACAAGGATTAAGACTGTTGTAACCTGACCATTTAAGTTTGATACCTTCTTCGAATACAACTTCCACGAAAACAAGGATTAAGACGGGGCAAACCAGCGTTTTTGCGAACATCGCCTATAACTTCGAATACAACTTCCACGAAAACAAGGATTAAGACCTGGTTTACTGGTTTGCTTTGCAGCTGGTTTACTGGCTTCGAATACAACTTCCACGAAAACAAGGATTAAGACCCTGTGGTGTTAATGTTGTTAGATCAATCATTTTCTTCGAATACAACTTCCACGAAAACAAGGATTAAGACCCATCACTAAGGGGTGGAACAACAAAATCTGATTTTCTTCGAATACAACTTCCACGAAAACAAGGATTAAGACAGTTTCTTTCTTTCCTATTTATTTCTGCGTAACAAGGATGAATCTTTATTTACGCGCAATTGCATGTGGTTTACAGCAGAAGACGGTCAACATACAGAAGTTGGAGTTAGCATATTGAATTAAGGATTTCTAATTATGTATACTTGTAACACCACTTAATACACAATGGTTTCAGCATCCAGTTTATCCAGGTTACTAAACATTTTTCACCGTTTTCTTGTTGATAGTCAAAAATGAGCAGATGAAAATTGCAGTAATCGCCATATTCCTGTTTGTTTCTTTTGCAGCCAATGCACAGCGGGATGTGCCTGTGATGAAATTCAGCGATTTGGAAAACCGCCTGTTTATGAACGACGGCAACACCTGGGTGATCAACTTTTGGGCAACCTGGTGTGCTCCCTGTGTGAAAGAAATGCCCTACTTCGAAAAAATCGGGGAAGAGTTTTCAGAAAAGAATGTAAAAGTATTGCTGGTCAGCCTCGATTTTATCGGCCATCTCGAAAACAGGGTCTTGCCTTTTCTGCAGGAATACAACATTGCTTCTGAAGTCATTCTGCTCAACGACCCGAGGGCAAATGCATGGATTCCCATAGTAAGTGACGAATGGTCGGGCGCATTGCCGGCAACACTCATATACAATAAAAACTACCGCCGCTTTTATGAGAAAACGTTCACGTACAGTGAACTTCAGTCTGCGGTTGAAGAAGCGCTGATTACAATTAAATAATTATTAATTAAACACTTACCTACATGAAAACTGTTTTTTTAACCCTGATGCTGCTTGTTTTTACAGCAGACATTTCCTGGTCACAGGGCTACCAGGTGGGCGATAAAGCCACAGATTTTAAATTGAAAAATGTGGATGGACGCTTTGTTTCCATGGCCGATTACCCCGACGCCAAAGGATTTATAGTTATTTTCACCTGCAACCACTGCCCTTATGCTGTAGCCTACGAAAACCGCATCATTGCGCTTGACAGGGAATACAGGACGAAGGGATTTCCGGTTATTGCCGTCAATCCCAACGATCCTGAGTTGGTTCCGGAAGATTCTTTTGAAAAGATGCAGGAACGTGCGAAAGAAAAAGGATTTACCTTTCCTTACCTGTTTGATGAAGGGCAAAAGGTATATCCCTTGTATGGCGCAACACGCACTCCCCATGTGTATCTTCTCGAGCGTCGTGATAAAGATTTTCATGTTGCCTACATTGGCGCCATTGACGATAATTACCAGGATGCAACCGCCGTGGAAGAAAAATATCTTGAGAACGCTATTGCTGCAGTCTTAAAGGGTCAGAAACCTAGTCCTGATTTTACCAGGGCTATCGGCTGCACAATAAAAAAGAAGAAGTAGTTTTTTTGTGATTGATGGGTGACCGGTTGCATATAATGTGCAGCCGTTTTTTTTATCATCGAAAAAAAACATGAAGCTCACTTGCAGTATAGTGCAAATGTTGTAATTTTGCACACTTAAAAAAGGCTCCGTAGCTCAACTGAATAGAGCATCTGACTACGGATCAGAAGGTTACAGGTTTGAATCCTGTCGGGGTCACTTCAAAATCAGCCACTTACGTAAAGTATGTGGCTGATTTATTTTCTGAATAATAACCTGTTGTTATATCCCCGCCAATATTAAAACAGACTTTCGACTACATGATGATCGAAATATTCTATTCTGTCGTTTGCGGTGTCTCAAGAATGACTTTCAGATTTTTCAGACCGGTTTCCAGATCATCACCGATCATCGTCTCAAAATCCATGAATAATAACATCAGGTTCGACGGGTAGTTCATCCTGCCAATAAATCCCCATCTGACAAGGGTTTGGGCTTCAGAAACAGCCTCGGTAGTCATATATGCCAGCTGCGTTGAGGCAAAGGGTTTGATAAATCTAATCTCATAATCAATGCGCTCTCCATCATTTATTTTTATGATTTCCTGTTCTCCCACACCTACATTTTTATCGTTACTGGCCCAGGCGTAAACAAATCCGGGGCTTGCATCAATACCTCCGTAGGTTTTGGTCATGGCTGGATCCATCAAATTCCATTTGCTGTAGTAGTTCTGGTTCTTCAGGTATTTCACATAATCAAATACTTCACGGTTCGCCCTGTTGATCATAATTGTACGTTCGATTACATAATCCTGTTTCACAAACAGAGCTATAATCAGCAGCAAGATGATAAATATTGCAATGGCCAACAGGATTTTCTTAAAAGTCTTCATTTGAAATGTTTTGGTTGTTAATAAGGACTGTCTGTTGGATTGTTTATATGTTCTTATGATCTGGTTGATCTAAAAAATAAATTCTTAGAAATCCGGTACATAAAAATAATGACCCAATCCGATTGTGTAGATAAAATTTCCATACAGGGCGTGCTCAGCGCTCACGGTAATCAGAGAATGGGTGCGTAAATAGGTTTTCGCCCAGAAAACACCTACGATAAAAGCTCCTGCCGGGGCAATCCAGTTGTTAAAAATAATATGCATGAGCGCAAAGAGAAAGGCATTCAGCAACAACAACAGTTTGTCGTTGGGGATGAGATGACGGTATCGGTGAAAAAAGAAAACCCTGAAGATCAGTTCCTGGGGTAATGCTGACCATAAAGGATAAAAAACCATAATGGCAATCCAGAGCCATGGATTATGCCGGGGTATCATAAATAAGTTACCGGATTCAAATGCCAGCATGTAAATGGTAAGGGCAAGGGCTACCAGTGCAAAACGTTTGAGGATATATCCGTAACCGGGAAAGCGGCGAGTTCCCAGGGACTTTCTGTCAAACGACTTGTCGCGCAAGAGTATAACCAGGCAATATACGAAAGCAAGCAGTAAAGGAAAGGATTTGTGCCCCGGAATAATATCAAAATGAAACAACAGGGGTGTGAAAATGAACAGTAATAAAAGCTCAGCAGCGAGAAAGATTTTTCGCATCATAAAAATAATTGTCTGTATTACATTGCATTATCAACACATGTACTCTTATCCTGAAACCTGATGGACTGATCGTTTTATCATGAGAAAAACCGAAGAAGCCTGTCCAGGGTCAGCCCATCGGCACAAAAGTATAAATTATACAGATAATCCGGGATTGGATGTCATGTGACATCATCTGAGCAGAAATTTTTAAGTTGCGCATCTTAATCATCCTAAATTCAGATACGGATTGCGACATTAGCAGCTAATAGTGTACATTTGTAATCTCAATGAATATTCCATGCAGGATCATTTAGGAAACGAAGCGGAAAAAGAAAAGT
>CAYQRU010000226.1:0-3743 GCA_964419945.1 uncultured Bacteroidales bacterium
ATCAGAGCGGAAAACGGGATTCGAACCCGCGACCCTCAGCTTGGGAAGCTGATGCTCTGCCAACTGAGCTACTTCCGCTGATTATTCATTACATGTACAATTAAATTTTCTATTTGCTCTGCACAAACTGCTTTCGTAATTTTGCGGCAAAATTAAAAAAATTAGCAATTCAACTGTTATTTTATGCTTTTGATAGCCGATAGCGGATCAACCAAGACAGATTGGAGACTCTTTGATAAGAACCATCACATACATGATATTGTGACAATGGGAATGAATCCATACTTTGTTACCTCTCATGATATTTTGCAGGCAATGAAAAAAGACCTGCACCCATACTTTGACAAAGATCAGATCAAAGAAGTTTACTTTTATGGATCGGGATGCACGCATAAGGATAAAATACTGGAGGTGGAAAGTGCTCTTTCAGAATTTTTTTCAAAAGCTGTGATCAACATAGAATCAGATTTGTTAGGAACAGCCAGGGCTGTTTGTGGCGATTCACCTGGTATTGCAGGTATTTTAGGGACAGGTTCAAATAGTTGCCTGTACGATGGACAAAAGATCATTTCGCAATTATTTTCACTTGGCTATGTTTTAGGCGATGAAGGAAGCGGTGCTGTTCTGGGAAAGAAAATACTGAAATCTGCCTTTTCCGGAAATATGCCTGCTCACCTGCAGGAAGATTTTAGAAAATCCTACCCTGAATCTGCCGATTCAATGCTGAGCAAAATTTACAGCAAGCCTTTTCCGAACCGTTTTCTGGCGTCATTTGCACCTTTTGCCATATTACGAATGGAGGATGAATGGATGAAAAGGCTTTTAAGAGATCATTTGAATGAGTTTTTTATGCACATGGTTGCAATTTATCCTGAGTATCAGAAATATTCTCTCAGCCTTTCAGGCTCTGTTGCATGGCATTTGCGCTTACTCATTGAGGAGATCTGCTCAGATATTCAGATGCAACCGGGCAAAATTATTCAGCGTCCGGTCGAGGAGCTGACAGCGTATCATGTCCGGCATCTGGTTTAAATAGGAGTGATGCTGAATTAATACAATAACGTTTTCCTGTCGGTTCAGGACCATCGTCGAAAACATGGCCAAGGTGGCCTCCACACCGTGAGCACACTACCTCAATCCGGATCATTCCAAAGGAAAAATCCTTCTTATAATCTATTGCGTCTTTTGTTGCAGGTTCGAAATAACTTGGCCAGCCACAGCCGGAATCGAATTTTGTATCGGACCTGAACAGTTCAGCATCACATCCGGCGCAATGGTAAGCACCTTCTTCAAAATGTTTATCATAAATACCTGTGTAAGGCCTTTCGGTTCCTTTTTCACGAAGTATGCTAAATTGAAGAGGCGTCAGTTTCCTGCGCCACTCTTCCTCGCTTTTAGTTATCTGTTTTTGCATCTCAGATTGATTTGTAATATGTTTATATTCATTGGAGCACGCAGTCAGAACCAGGAATGATAAAATCATTACCTGAAACACAGCGTTCACGATGTGATTCATTGAATGCAGGTATTTCATGTAAACCAGGTCTGTTAATGATAACTATTTTTACAGTGATAAAGTTCAAATGATGACCCTGTTTTGCTTTTTGGTTATGTTTGCAAACTAAATCAGCAGGAAACCAATGAAGCTTTAAACCGGGCACTATGACCTCTGCAACTGGGAAATTCACAAAACTTTCAGCCCACCGGTTACAAAGATTCTTTGGGGAAGATTCCTGATTCATTTCACACCTGCGGAATCATTCATCGTTCATCATACATAATTAATAAGTTTATCAAACATCAAAAAACGTTATTACCATGAAAAATATAGATCCTGCCATTGTTTTCAAGGCCAAAAGCTGGCTGGGCGAACAGTTTGACGGAGAAACACGTAACCAGGTGCAGCATCTTCTTGATCACGACCCCGAAGAACTTACCGATTCATTTTACAGACATCTTGAATTTGGAACCGGTGGATTGCGCGGTATCATGGGAGTTGGAACCAATCGCATGAATAAGTACACGGTGGGTATTGCCACCCAGGGACTGGTGAATTATATGAAAAAAACGTTTGGCGATCAGGGGCTTAAAGCAGCCATTGCCTTCGATACCCGAAACAACAGTCCATATTTTGCACACATTACTGCCGAAGTGTTTTCAGCCAATGGCATACAGGTTTTCCTGTTTGAAAATATACATCCCACCCCTCTGCTCTCGTTTGCCATCAGACATCTGGGGTGTCATACAGGAGTTATGGTGACTGCTTCGCACAATCCAAAAGAATACAATGGCTACAAGGTTTACTGGAACGACGGGGGTCAATTGGTTCCGCCACACGATAAAAACGTGATCGCCGAGGTTCAGAAAATACAATCACCTTCGGAAGTCAATTTTTCGGTCAGACCCGGATTGATCCAACTTATCGGAGATGATATTGATAATGCCTATATTGATGCTGTTAAAGGGTTGTCTCTCTCAACTGACGCCATCAGCCGGCGGAGAGATTTCAAAATTGTATTCACACCTATACATGGCACGGCAGTGCATATGGTTCCGAAGTGCCTCAGGGCATTTGGTTTTCAAAATATTTATACAATTGAGGCACAGAATATTCCTGACGGAAATTTTCCAACCGTAAAATCACCCAATCCAGAAGAGCCCGAAGCGCTTACAATGGCCCTGAAGAAGGCTGAAGAAATTGACGCAGATATAGTACTTGCCACAGACCCCGATGCCGACAGGGTTGGTATTGCGGTGAAGGACAATAATGAAAAATTCATTTTACTGAATGGAAACCAAACCGCATCGGTTCTCATATATTACCTGTTGCGCAAATGGAAGGAAAACAGTTTGCTTACAGGAAATGAATACATTGTGAAAACCATCGTAACCAGCGAACTGCTGACACAAATTGCTGATAAGTTTAGGGTAGGAAGCTTTGACGTACTCACGGGATTTAAATATATCGCAGAGGTAATCCGTGAACTTGAAGGGAAGAAAAAATTCATTGGCGGGGGAGAGGAGAGTTACGGATATCTTGTTGGAGATTTTGTACGCGATAAAGACGCTGTATCAGCATGCTGCATGATAGCTGAGGCAGCAGTCTGGGCAGCTGATCAGGGTAAATCGTATTTTGAAGCGCTGTTAGATCTTTATGTTGAATTTGGATTTTATAAGGAAAAATTGCTTTCGGTAACCAGGAAAGGTAAAGCAGGTGCTGAAGCTATTGCAGCCATGATGGATAAGTTTCGCAATGCTGCTCCGGGAAAAATTGCCGGTATCCCAATGAAAATTATCAAAGATTATCAGAAGCAGACAGAAATAATCCTTGCCACAGGAATCAGCAGTCCGATTAAATTACCCAAATCGGATGTACTGCAGTTTTTCCTTAACGATGGAAGCAAAATTACCATCAGGCCTTCAGGTACTGAACCCAAGATCAAGTTTTATTTTGGGATCAAAGGGATATTGACAAAGGCTTCGGATTTTGAAAGTGCTGACAGAGAGATGGAAGAGAAGATAAGCCGGATCATTAATGATCTTTCAATTGAATAATATTTGTAATACTTGCCAGAGATTATGCTCCACTGGTTGGGATTTCTTGATGTTGACCTGTGATGGATTCAATAGGATCTGTATTTGTACTCTATGTTGGCACGAATACCTTTAAATTAAAACTCAGGAGAACCGGTCTTAATCAGGTTAAGTTCTGATGCGGACTTATAGCAGAAAACTATTCTCAG
>CAYQRU010000227.1:0-3654 GCA_964419945.1 uncultured Bacteroidales bacterium
TGTTTTTTTGAGAGGTGACAGGTTGATCTCGATTACATCGCCGGTTTTTATTTCTCTTGACGGTTTGACGGCAATACCGCTCATTTTTACCTTGCCGGCCCTGCAAGCTTCTGAAGCCTGGTTACGGGTCTTGAACACCCTGACAGCCCAGAGCCACTTGTCTATTCTAACAGTATCAGGCATAATATTTTATGTAAGCAGAACTATATCATTTATCAGTTTCAAAGGCAGGCATCAGAATTGCTGAAGTGTAAAAAATACTTTACCCGGAAATTGTGCTTCTTTTATTTTTCCCTGAAATAGATTTCTACGGGAACTCCACTGAAATCAAAAAGAGTACGTAACTGATTTTCAACAAACCGTTTATAGGGATCTTTCACATACTGAGGCAAATTACAGAAAAACACAAAAGCGGGGAAAGGCGTCTTTAGCTGCGTGATATATTTAACTTTCACATACTTACCCTTGGTGGCTGGGGGTGGTTTACTTTCGATGACAGGCAGCAATAATTCATTTAACTTTGAAGTAGTGATCTTACGACTCCTGTTTTCATATACCCGGTGTGCCAGTTCCATAGTTTTATAAATCCTTTGTTTGTTCAGCACTGAGGTGAATACGATGGGGACATCGGTAAAGGGAGAAATACGCTGACGAATCAGGACTTCATATTCTTTATGTGTATTGGTTTCTTTTTCTACCAGATCCCATTTATTAACGGCAATCACAATGCCTTTATGGTTTTTCTGAGCCAGCGAAAAGATATTGGTGTCCTGCGCTTCAAATCCCTGGGTGGCATCAATGAGCAACAGGCACACGTCGCAATTTTCAATGGCGCGAATGCTGCGCATAACTGAGTAAAATTCGATGTTTTCCGACACCTTGCTTTTTTTTCTGACTCCAGCCGTGTCAACCAGAAAAAAATCGAATCCGTAACCTTTGTGACGTGTGTATACCGAATCGCGGGTAGTGCCCGGAATCGGAGTGACGATGTTTCGTTCTTCGCCAAGCAAAGCATTTACCAGCGATGATTTTCCGACATTTGGCCGGCCAATGACAGCAATTTTGGGAATCTGCGGAATTTCTCCGATTACCGGAGAAACAAATTCTTTGATGATCTCGTCCAGCAGTTCGCCGGTTCCACTACCTGTCATGGCTGAAACCGGAAATATCTGCTCCATGCCCAGGGCATAAAATTCGCTGGCTTCATTATAATGTTCCGAACTGTCAGCTTTGTTGGCAGCTACAAAGATCTTTTTCTCTGACCGGCGAAGCATCCCGGCGATGTCCTGGTCCATTCCCGTGAGTCCTTCGCGGGCATCAACCATGAAAAGGATCACGTCGGCTTCTTCAAGAGCCAGTTCCACCTGTCTGCGAATCTCACTTTCAAAAATATCCTCTGAACCAATCACATAGCCGCCTGTGTCAATGACTGAAAACTCCACGCCATTCCAGTCGGAGCGCCCGTAATGACGGTCGCGCGTTACGCCTGAGGTTGGATCTACAATGGCCTGGCGCATGCCGGTGAGGCGGTTAAAAAAAGTGGATTTTCCAACATTGGGACGGCCAACAATCGCAAGTATATTGCTCATAAAATCAATAATTTCGGGGCAAAGGTAGGGATTTTGGCAAACATGGGTAAAAGCAGTACTATGGCAGGTAAGGTAATTAACCGGCGTATTTATTATCAACTGAAACGTTTGACAGTTGAAGCAATGTTATTATCCGGCAGATTGAAGTTCCCTGATTATATTATCAGCCAGGCGGCTGGCTCCTATTCTGAAATACGTATTGTTGAGCCATGATTTTCCAAGTACCCGTTCTACAAGATTGGCATACACCATGGCCTGACCGGGTTCAGAAATTCCGCCTGCCGGTTTGATTCCAGTCATTTTTCCTGTTTTCTGATGGTGATCGCGGATGGCCTGAAGCATCACAACAACAGCTTCGGGAGTTGCGGCGGGCTGGATTTTTCCGGTGGAGGTTTTGATGAAATCTGCTCCTGCTTCAAGGGCCAGGTCGCTTGCTTTCCTGATGTTCTCATCAGAGCCCAGTTCGCCGGTCTCCAGGATCACTTTCAGGTGAACGGGTCCACAAGCCATTTTGATACTGCTTACTTCATTGGAAATAAATGCGTAATCGCCTTGCAGGAATTTGCCCCGCGAAATTACCATGTCAATTTCCTGGGCGCCTTCATCCACGGCATATTTCACTTCATCCAGGCGAATTTTTACCGGCGATTGGCCTGAAGGAAAAGCCCCTGCCACGCAGGCTGTGTTTACATGGCTGCCTTCCAGGTGGTAGCGGACCAAACGGGCGAAGACCGGATAGACACATACTGCGGCCACGTTGGGCAGTTGCATCTGGCTGTACCCTCTTGCTTTAGCACACAGCGCCGTAACTATGGCTTCATGGTCGCTGCCTTCAAGGGTGGTAAGATCGAGGCAGGAGAGTAAAAGCTTAAGGCTTTCATCGCGTGACAATCCCCGAATAAATGATTGCGCACATTCTTTGATGAGGGTACTGGTATGTTCCTTGTCAGGTGTGGTTTTCATAGTTGATTTCTTATCAATATCCATATCGTTTTAGCATCTCAGGATTGTTTCGCCAGTCTTTGCTTACTTTCACCGTTAACTCCAGATAAACCTGCTTGTTGAGGAATTCTTCGATGTCGTGGCGTGCAGCAATCCCCACTTTTTTAATAGCTTCACCCTGATGTCCCAGCAGGATTGCTTTCTGGGTTTCCCGTTCCACAAAGATCAGAGCATGAATGCGGTCAATGGTTTCTTCTTCTTTATAACCGTCAACAATAACGGTCGTGGAATAAGGAATTTCCTTCCGGTAGTTCAGGAATATTTTTTCCCTGATAGTTTCGGCTACCATAAACCGTATGGTACGGTCAGTCAACTCTTCTTTCGGAAAGAATGCCGGAGCTTCCGGGATCAGGTCAAGAATGGTTTGCATGAGTTTTCCAAGGTTCAGTCCCTGAAGCGCTGAAATTGAAATGATCCTTGCATTCGGCATGGCCTTGCTCCAGGTTTGTTCGGCAAGCAGCAATTCATTGTCTTTGGCCTTGTCAGCTTTATTAATTACCGTGATCACGGGTACTTCCACCTTGTTTAAAACGTGCACAAAGTCATTTGTTTCAGGCTTTTCATGCACTTCGACCAGATACATTACTATATCCGCATCTTCAAGTGATTCATGAACCACCTCCATCATGGTTTCATGCAATTTGTAATGCGATTGCAACAGTCCCGGAGTGTCAGAAAAAACAACCTGGAAATCATCGTCGCTGATAATTCCGCGAATACGGTGGCGTGTAGTTTGAGATTTTGGGGTGATAATGGAGAGCTTTTCGCCTACCATTGCATTCATTAGGGTAGATTTTCCGACGTTTGGTTTACCGATGATACTGACAAATCCTGCCTTGTGGTTCATTTTTTTTGAAAAAAATTTGTTTAGCAAAGAAACAAAAATTACTTTTGCAGTCCGTTTCCCTGAAACGTGATTTGAAAGAACTCAGATCAGGCAAAATATATTGCGGGGTGGAGCAGAGGTAGCTCGTTGGGCTCATAACCCAAAGGCCGTAGGTTCGAATCCTGCCCCCGCTACCAGGAAAACCAGGCGTAAGCCTGGTTTTTTTATGGATTGGAA
>CAYQRU010000228.1:0-3542 GCA_964419945.1 uncultured Bacteroidales bacterium
CTTACGGTAATGGAGTGTTGGGTCAAATGCCCACAGGGATCATTATTTATTCAGGCATGGCATTCCTGTTTTTAGCGACAAAATATGATGCTGAGGCATGTGATGCAGAAAACCAGGCCAACCATCAATTTATCAAGAAAGGAAAGCTATGACAACAAATAAAGGGCAAACCAAGTATCCCCTTGTTTCTGTTGTAACAATAAATTACAACCAAAGCAAAGTAACAGCTGATTTGCTTTTGTCAATGCGCAATATCACCTATCCTCATGTAGAGATTATTGTTGTTGACAATGCCTCACCATCTGATGATCCGGATGCATTAAAAATCTTGTTTCCAGAAATAACGCTTATTAAAAGCAGTGAGAATTTAGGCTTTGCCGGAGGTAACAATATAGGAATTCGTCATGCTAAAGGCGATTACATCCTGCTTCTTAATAACGATACTGAGGTAGCGCCGGATTTTTTAGAACCGTTAATCTGTAAGTTTGTTCAGGATCCACGTGTAGGTGCAGTTTCTCCTAAAATATATTTTCATCACACACCGAAAATGCTACAGTTCACTGGTATCTCTCCGATTAACAAGATTACCATCCGAAGTACAGGATGGGGGTTTGGCAAGATGGATGAGGGACAGTTTGATGAGGACAAGGAATCGTATTTTGCACATGGAGCTGCCATGATGGTACCCAGAAAAGTCATCGAAGAAGTAGGGCTTATGGCAGAAATATTTTTTCTTTACTACGAAGAAATGGATTGGGGGCAAAGAATCCGGAATGCAGGTTATAAGATCTTGTATGTGCACAACTCGATAATTTATCATAAGGAATCTGTTTCAACAGGAAAATTAAGTCCTTTAAAGATATACTATTTGAATCGCGCAAGAATCATATATATGAGGCGCAATGTTAAAGGTTTACCTCATCTTGCTGCTTTTCTCTACCTTTGCTTGGTAGCATTTCCAAAAAATGTTCTTGTATTTCTGGTTTCAGGCAATTTTCTACTTTTAAAGGCTTATCTGAGGGCAATGCTGTGGAATATGAGAAACACGTTCAACAAGGAGATTTTTTACAACCCAAAATTAAACTAGCACAAACCTGATTCAGTCACACCTGGAAGCTATGAAAACTTACTATTTTGGTGCTTTTGACAACAGAGAAGCCACAAACAGGGCATTTGATGAAATCCGCACCTGTAATTTCACACCTCTGATCAACATCTTAACAGACCATCAATTTATCAGTGATGAAATAAAATGCTTTGCATGGGGCAGATTTTACGATTTGAAGAAAACCTGCACCGAACTGAAGATTGGATTTACTGATAATCCATGCAAAGCACTCGCTGCCGCATTTTCTGTAAATAATCTCCAGAATCACGGGTTATTTTACGGTGAGTTTACTTTTATCCTGATCAGGAAAGATTTGCTCATTATTGGCCGGGATCATGTGGCTGCCGGTTTGCCGGTATTTTATAACGACAAATTTTTTTCGAATTGCATTGACGATTTTAAAGATTTGCCTGGGTTTGATTTTGTGCCCGATCACCTCAGCATACAGTATTTCTTACACCTTGGAGCGATTACTCCTCCTCGTACCATAATAAAAGGTGTTAACCAGCTTCCTGCCGGCAGTTTGTTGGTTTATTCTGAAAACAGCTTTAAGGTTCACACCATGCATTCATTTGAAAAGTATGCATCTCAATTTGGCTCATTAAAAATTACGGAAGAAGAAGCTGTAAACGAGATCGAACGATTGCATCAAAACGCGATCAAAAGACGTATTGCAGGTAAAAAGAAAATAGCATTCCTGCTCAGCGGCGGTTATGATTCAGGTGGCAATCTTGCTGCTTTCCGCGAAATCAGCAATGTTGAAGCAAGAGGTTACTCCATTGGTTTCAAGGATGATCCCTTGTCAGAACTTCCCCTTGCTTCAATGCTGGCAAAAACATTCAACCTTGAGTTTAATCAATACCTGATTGATGGTAGCGAGATCAACGAATTGCCTGTGATTATGGATTTCTTCAATAATCCATTTCAGGAAAATGGCCTTATGGTGAACTACACCGTCATGAAAATGCTAAAAAATGAAGGCAACGAAATTATTCTGGGAGGCGATGGAAACGATCAGGTTTATGGAACAGGAATGCCGGAAATGGCGTTGCATTATTTGGCTACAAGTTTTGGGATGAAACCGTTTCAGCACCTGCTGGCCAGTTTGATGAAAATTGCAGGTACAAAATCAGAAATATTGTCAAAGCTTGATTTTCATAACAACCGGGTGCTTGAAGGGAATTCGCATACTTGTTTTGGATTTTCGCTCCAGGAATTGAATAAACTGATGCAAAAACCGGATACAGGAAAAATCAAAACAGACATCATCAAGAGTAATGGGTTGATAATAAAGTCGTTTGACGATAATTTTATCGCCAGCGCATATTATAAGAGCCTGGTAAACGATGGTTTTGATCTGATCATCTTTAAGGCAGCAGGAATGTCGGGCTTGTTTGATCTGCCATTGAGCTTTCCTTATATGGATAAGGATGTAATTGATTTTGTTGCGAAATTACCACGTCAGATGCGGATAGCCGGCACACCTAAAGAAATAGCCCGGGGTTTAGGAAAGAGCAAATATTTGCACAAAAAGTATCTGAAACCCAAATTGCCAAAAGAAATAACCGAACGAAAGAAACAGGGAGGTTTTGCACCCCTGCCGATCTTTTTCAGGGATCGCGAGCAACGAAAGTTGATCTTTCAGATTATCAGAAACAGCGATATGACAGAAGCCTTATTCAATTTTAAATACCTCGACCAGGTATTGCAGCAGTACGACACAATTGCAAATGCAAAGGATGTATGGTTCTGGCACAGGCAAAGTATGGCATTCAGAATTTTCAATCTGCTAACCTTTGCCATTTGGTGGGACATTCATCTAAACAAAAAACCAGGCCGGGTTCTGAAGGATTTTGCCTGAGAATCAAAACATTGATGGAAAGTTTCAGAAGCATCGGTAAAGTATAATTTGTTGTGTGCAATGAAAAAAGAAAAAAATTACTCTGTTGAGACTTTACGTGGAGTAGCCATTATTCTGGTGGTGATGGGACACGTAATAGGTTCCGGGCCTGATGGTGGAATGAAAGTGGCAGAAGATTCAGGCTGGCGGCATCTCTATTTTACGTTTTCATATTTGAGGATGCCTCTTTTTACGGTTATTTCGGGATGGGTATATGCTCTTTTTCCTGTCACGCTTGAAAAGTATTGGAGCTTTACTGGTAAAAAAGTCAGACGCATTTTGCTGCCACTGATTTTTGTTGGAACAGCATATTTTATGCTCCAGTACATCGTGCCTGGAACCAATAAAACCGGTGTGCTTTCCGAAATCTGGAAGATATATATCTTCCCATATACCCTGTATTGGTATTTACCTTCCTTATTCATTGTCTTTCTCGCAACCGGGATTCTGGATAGCTACAGACAACTCCAGGATTTCCGTCCCTGGTTGATTTTTACAGTGCTGGCATTCATCCTTTTGCTGGTTCGCGATACG
>CAYQRU010000229.1:0-3182 GCA_964419945.1 uncultured Bacteroidales bacterium
ACCAGGAAGGATTTTGAACGCAAGCAAGAGTTATACCAGGAAAAGCTAATCTCACAACAAGAGTTTGAAGATGCAGAAAGGGATTATAATTACCTGAAGGGACAATATGATATTGCTCTGCGAACCCAACGCCATGATTCTTTATATACCATCACCCAATTGTCGCAGATAAAAGCCTCGCTGAACCGTATGAACATGAACCTCGCAATGCTGCGCGAAAACCTCCAGCAACTGTGCATTAAATCGCCCCTCTCGGGCCAGCTTACCAGTTTTTCAGCCGAAATCGGTGAAACGAAAACTGCCGGTCAAACATTGGGTCATATTGATGTACTTGAGGGCTATAAACTGAGGGCCCGTATTGACGAAAGATATATCAACCGCACTTATATCGGGCAGGAAGCTGAATTTAATTACGCAGGAAATACCTACCAACTTGAAGTTCATAAAATTTATTCCAATGTGCAAGCCGGCGCTTTTGAGGTTGACCTGCTGTTTACCGGCCAGGTACCTGAAGGCATAAAGCGGGGTCAGACCCTTCAGCTAAAGCTTAAATTCAGCGGTACAAGCCTGGCAACTACTATCCGCCGTGGAGGCTTTTTTCAGGAAACAGGAGGCAACTGGATTTATGTGATTGACCCGGAAGAAAAATTAGCTGTCAAACGAACCATTCGCATCGGACGACAGAATGTAACCTCCTATGAAGTGCTTGAAGGATTGACTGCCGGTGAAGAAGTGATCATTTCTTCGTATGATGCCTTCGGAGGAAAGGATAAACTTATTTTCAGGAAATAGCATTGTATTATCCAAAACGAAATTATTCTTATCAGTATTAAATCACTAACTCATGGAAAATCAAATGAATGAACAAAAATCCGGCAAACTCGCCAAAGGCATTGCTGTCGGCCTGGCAATCGGGGCAGTTGCAGGTGTTATCCTCGGAATCCTGACCAAAGATCTGGCACTCTGGCTCTCTGTGGGAATAGGCGCTGGTATGGCCACAGGAGCCGGCTTAGGCAGCCTGCCGGGTTCGCAAAAAAAAAAGTCAAAAAGCCAACCATCGTTCTGGGAGCACTTATGAGCATTTTGGGTTTTACCTTGCTGATCATTAATGCTTTGGTTACTCTGATGTCCGATTCTCCTTCTAACATTCAATCAACATTACGTCTTGTTTTTGGCTTGTTGATATCTTTTGGCGGCGCTGCCCTGATTATTTCAGCAAGAAGGAAAGTTTCGAATCCTGATTGATTGCAGGCAAGTAAAATACTACGCAAGTTAACCTGATCCTGAAATGTTGAAAAACATCGCAATATTTCGTCATTTACCCTACTTTTGCACATCATCATTTACGAAACACAATGTCCCCCATTTATACACCCGTTGCCATTTGCTACGATTTCGACGGAACCTTGGCACCTGGTAACATGCAGGAACATTCCTACATTCCCAATCTCGGACTTGACAATGCCGAATTCTGGGATAAAGCAAACCTGCTCGCCAAAGAAAACGACATGAATGAGATCCTGGCCTATATGCACTTGCTTCTTGAAAAAGCAAGACAAAAGGATTTACCTATCAGAAAAGACGATTTTGTGGAACATGGTAAAAATATTCCATTATATCCCGGGGTAGAAGGCTGGTTTGACCGTATCAACGATTTTGGTAAATCGCTGGGGTTCGATATCAGGCATTTTGTGATCTCCTCGGGCCTTCGCGAAATGGTAGAGGGAACAAGAATTTCCCATCATTTTTCTTTTGTTTTTGCTTCAGGCTATTATTACAATACGGATGGCCTCGCCGAATGGCCGGCTGTGGGCATTGACTACACCGGTAAAACCCAATTTCTTTTCCGTATTAATAAAGGCATATTCAACAGTTGGGACAGTTCTGTTATAAATAAGTATATGCCTGAAAATGAAAAACCTTTCCCTTTTGAAAGGTTCATCTATATCGGTGATGGCGAAACAGATGTTCCTGCCATGAAGATGGTTAATTATCAGGGAGGATTCACGATAGCTGTGTTTGATCCCGATAAGGCTGTAAACCGGGCAGGGAGGCTCTCAAAGGATATCAGCCTTGAATTGCTCCGGCAGGGGCGCGCCAGGTATATCGCTCCGGCCGATTACCGCCATAACAGCGATCTTGACATTCTGGTTACCAATCTCCTGAATAATATCCGATATGGGCAAAATCTCAGTGAGCATAACGCAAAGTATCTTTGATATCTTGCTGAAACGCCATCTCCACCTGGCAGCCGGGATTTTTGTACATTGTATCACAAATCCTTTTGTAATGCAAACACTTACGCCGTTCACTCACTGGTAAATTCAAAAGCTGGAGCAAGCTATAAAAAATCCTTTTGATCAACAATCCCTGACCCAACTTATAACATTGCTGTTTAATGCGCTGCAACAGTTGACCTTACCTGGTTTTTATCAGCAAACCTAAGCAACACACTACCTGAAAAGTAAGGTAATATGGCGCTGTTTTATCCTTTATTTGGTAAGCTGCTGGCATAGAGGGATAAAAGTAGAGGATTTTTGTGGATTGGAGATTCGATGATGCTCGAAGCGGAATTGCAAATGCCGTTTAGCCGGTGCTTCACTGAACAATTAGCCGCTGCGAGCTGAGCCTAAGTTCGTTTTGTTCAACCAAAACAAGATATGTTCCTGGCGAAATATTTCCGATATCAACCCGTGTGGTGGTTCCCGTGAGGCTTTGCCTGAGATGTTGGCGCCCATCCACTCCAGCGATAATTACCTCTGCATCCGGGTAAAACCAGTTTGTTTCAATAATAACCATTCTGTTTGCGGGGTTGGGGTAAATCTTAATGTCGTGTGCCGGGCTTATATTTACGGTTGAGCCGGTGGTTCCTTCATCGGGGCAGGCTACCTGAGCGAAAACCAGCATACCCTGATCGTTCAAAGTGCCGCGCCAGCACAGGCCGTTGGGCGATTTCATGATGATACCGCTTTGAATGTCGTGTATATAGATGTCACCATCATGAAAAATAAAACCTTCCCTTTCACATGAATGAAAGTGCATAGCGGTTTGGTTGGCTGCCCTGATTTGATGCGCATCAGTAAAATAAAGGCGTGATTGCTTTTGGAACCCCGTAGCCTCAAGCCTTAAAGAAGCATCTTCCTGCGCATCGCCACGGATATGCAACTTGGCCTGGGGGGAGG
>CAYQRU010000230.1:0-3034 GCA_964419945.1 uncultured Bacteroidales bacterium
CTATCATTTACTGATGAAAATAAAACTGCAATTGTGACACCATCCACTGCACTCAGCAGTGATTCAGATCATGTTCTTACCATCACATCAGGGATCAAAGGTTCGAAAAAAGAAAGCTTTCCCGGAATTGCATTTCAGTTTCGAACCGAGCAGGGCATCCTGAGACTTCAATCGGCAACTCTGAACGGTACACCCATAACTGCCAGCCTGGCACCAAGAAATATTGCTTACAACAACATCACGCTTATTTTGAATTTTTCGAATAGTCTTGATCCTGTCAACTACCAGAGTGCATTCTCATTTTATCCACATCTGAGCTTTGGCGTATCTTTATCAGCTGATCGAAAAACAGTTACTTTGACCAATAATGAAATTCTCGATTATTATCGTCGGTATTCTTTTAATATTTCTTCGAACCTGATTGCTGAAAACGGATTCACATTCAATGGCTTTCTAAGCTATTTCCACACAGGGCTTAATCCTTCAAACAAAATGCCTCTGATCAGTGACGAGGAATTACTTACTTTGGTACAGCAACACACATTCCGGTATTTTTGGGATTTTGCCCACCCGGTAAGTGGTCTTACCCGCGAGAGAAATACTTCCGGTGAAACTGTAACTATTGGTGGAAGCGGATATGGTATTATGGCCATCCTGGTTGGAATTGAACGCAACTTCATTACACGTGAACAGGGACGCGAAAGGCTGAATAAAATCATTGATTTTCTTACTATTGCCGATCGTTATCACGGTGCATGGCCGCATTGGCTCAATGGATCTACCGGTACTACGATACCTTTCAGTGCGAAAGATAACGGCGGCGACCTCGTTGAAACCTCATTCATGGCTGCCGGGTTGCTGACAGCAAGACAATACCTTGACCCAGGCGACAGCTTTGAAGCCACACTGACAGGGAAGATAAACAACCTCCTCGATGGGATAGAGTGGTCATGGTACACACGGGGCGGGCAAAATGTACTCTTTTGGCACTGGTCTCCAAATTACGGCTGGGACATGAACATGCAGATCAAAGGTTATAATGAAGCACTCATTACATATTTTATGGCCGCTACATCAACTACTTTTCCCGTCAGCGCACAGGTTTATCATACAGGATGGGCAGGTTCCTCCTATTTTGTAAATGGAAAATCATTTTATGGAATCCAATTGCCACTTGGTTTTGATTATGGTGGTCCTCTGTTCTTTGCTCATTACTCATTTCTTGGTTTGAATCCGACCAATCTTACCGACCAATATGCCAGCTATTGGACCCAGAATCTCAATCATTCTCTGATAAACAGACAGTATTGTATCGTAAATCCAAAAAACCATACAGGTTTTAGCACCGATTGCTGGGGGCTGACAGCAAGTGATGATCCTGCAGGTTACAAAGTACATGAACCCACCAATGACAATGGAACCATTTCACCCACAGCAGCTCTTTCCTCGATACCTTTCACACCAGTGGAGTCCATGCAGGCCATGCGGCATTTTTATTTTATTCTTGGTGATAAATTGTGGGGACCATATGGATTTTACGACGCATTTAATCCGCATCAGGGTTGGTGGGCCGATTCTTACCTGGCGATTGATCAGGGTCCGATTATAGTAATGATTGAAAATTATCGCAGTGGATTATGCTGGAATCTATTTATGTCGGCACCTGAGGTGGAGCACGCAATGATCAAACTGGGTTTCTCAAATTAATTCATTTCCCGGGTTTTACTCTCAGGCACGGGTGCACACATGATCATCAGCAATTAACAGACTATTTTCTGTTGATTTATTTGATCGTTTGTAAATCAATAAAGAATCTTATCTTTCTTTAATACTTATTAACATGAAATTCAATATATTGTCTTTGTTGTTCCTGACTCTGACTGTTGCATGTGGCCAACAGGATCAACCGCATTTCAAATCTCATGGAAAAGTTGATTACCCATTAACAACTGATGAGGAGCTAATGCTCGATTCGATTCAGCAAAAAACATTTCTGTATTTTGCGCATGAACATCACCCGGAATGGGGGATTGTAAAAGACCGGGCTGCTGCCTGGGCGCCTTCAAGTATAGCCGCCACTGGTTTTGCGATTCCTGTTTATGCTATTGGTATCGAAAGAAACTGGATTCAACGCGAAAATGCCGCCAGGATCGTACTCAACATACTCAATTTTTTTTCGCAGGCTCCCCACAGTGCTGATACCAATGCCACTGGTTACAAAGGGTTTTATTACCACTTCCTGAGAATGAATTCAGGAACACGCGAGTGGAATTGCGAGCTTTCATCCATTGATACCGGTATCCTGATGATGGGGATTATTTTTGCCCGAAATTATTTTAATCTCGATAACAACACTGAAACCCATATACGCCTGCTCGCAGAAAAATTACTCTCGTCAATGGATTGGAGTATTTTTGCGATGCCTGCCGGAAGCCGGCATCCATTCACCATTTCCATGGGTTGGACTCCGGAAAAAGGCATGCACGACTGGGGCTGGTTTGGATATAATGAAGGACTTTTTCTTTACACCCTTGCTGCCGGAACCGGCATGAAGGACATTGAAAAAAGCTATGAGGCATGGCTTAGCACCTATAAATGGCAAACACCCTACGACGGATTTTCACATGTGGCATTTCCTCCATTGTTTGGCCATCAGTTTTCGCAGGCATTTATTGACTATCGTGGCCTCGTTGATTCATATATGAAGTCCAAAGGTATTGATTACTTTGAAAATTCCAGGCGTGCCACTTACGTTCAACGCTTATATGCCATTGAAAATCCGCATGGCTGGATTGGCTACGATTCGCTTTGCTGGGGTGTGACTGCAAGCGATGGACCAACAGAAAAGTACAATGTTGGTGATAGAAAGTTCTATGGTTATGCCGGCAGAGGAACCAGCGGGCCTGACTACAATTATTTTGACGATGGAACTATCGCACCGTATGCGTCATTGTCGTCGTTGCCATTTGCACCTGAAATTGTTTTACCGGCCATCAAGGCTATCAATCAAAGGTATGGTAATAAAATCTGGGGT
>CAYQRU010000231.1:0-2924 GCA_964419945.1 uncultured Bacteroidales bacterium
AATTTAAAGAATCTTTTGATAAAAGCTTTGCCAAAGAAATAATGGCTTTTGCCAATGCTTCAGGCGGAGTGATTTTGCTGGGTATCACCGATGCCGGACAAATCAAAGGCATTGAAATATCAAACAGGCTCAGATCTCAGATACAAGATATCGCGTACAATTGCGACCCAGCAATCATTTTGTCAATTACAGATGTTGAGAATGTACTGGTTATTGAAGTTTTAGAAGGTAAGAATAAACCCTATTCCTGTTCGGCAGGTTTTTATATGCGGATGGGTGCAAATGCTCAAAAAATGAGCAGAGATGAAATTCTGTCCCTTTCGATCAAATCAGGCAAAGTAAGGTTTGACGAACAAATCTGTAGCAATTTTGACTGGAAAGACTTTGATGATGAAAAATTCATCTATTACCTGAAACTGGCCGGAATTTCCTACAATCTGCCAAAAGAAGAAATTCTGCAAAATCTGCGGGTGCTCACTGGTGATGGCATGACCAATGCCGGTGTACTCTATTTTGCAAAGCACCCCTATAAATATGTCATCAGTTCAAAAATCAGGTGCATTCATTTTAATGATGATGAACGGATTGATATACTTGACAAAAAAGAAGTGGACAGAGGAATCATTGGAAATATTGAGTTTGCTGAAGCATATCTCAAAGAGCGTGTTCCTGTGCGCTATGAAATTAAAGAACTCAGGCGTAAAGAGTTTCCGGAATATCCTCTTGAAGCATATAGAGAAGCTATCGTAAACAGTATTATTCACTTTGATTACTTCCTGGGCGATACCATTGCCAGTGAAAAGCTTAAGAATAGTATTGTTATCAATAACAAAGGAGAGTTGTTGTTTCCTGAAAAGGAGTTTGGCAGGAAAAGCGAGGCAAGAAATCGTTTGCTGGTTGATTTACTGGCAAGGACTGATTTCATGGAAAAGGCCGGCACAGGTATTAAGCGTATAACCAATGCATGTGTTGATAATGGGAATAAGGTTCATTTCGAATTTTCCGATTCTTTCTGGTTAACCATACATTCAAATCGGGAGGTCCCCGATAGGGTCGTAGAAAAGGTCGTAGAAAAGGTCGTAGAAAAGGTCGTAGAAAACCTTTCCGAAAACCAAAAGCAGATCATTGAATTAGTCAGAGAGGACAATTATATTACTGCTCACAAGATTGGCAAATCTATTGGTGTTTCGCAGCGCAAGGTACAGGAAAATATGGCAAAATTAAAAGAGATAGGCATCCTTAAACGCATCGGCCCAGCCAAAGGCGGCCACTGGCAAATCATTGAAAGATCATAATCAATAGTTCTATGTATTATTTATGCACACCGACATCATACAGTGGGCAGCCTGAAACAGAATGATTGCCAAAGCATTCAAGGAAGTTGGTATGATTGAACACTACGGCTACGGCATTAGGCATATTATCAATATTTGCAAAAATTACGGAATCATCGAACCGGTTTTTGAGGAAAAACCTAAGGGTTTTATGGTTACAGTCTCCAAGGAAAAACTAAAAGAAACGGATGCCCCGGAAAAGCTACTTGATCTGATCTGATTCAATTACAATGGATTTGAATATTTGGAGGCTGGGTATATCAAAATAATTGGCGTTAATTATAAAAAAGTGAATCGAGATATTATAAAACCAAAAAACCTATCCAACGTTTAACAAGCTCAAAATCCGGTAACATAAAATAGATTGGCTTTACACATTTCAATAACCAGGCCTCAACATCTTAATATGATATTATTCAGACACGAAAAGAGATCATGAATGAATACAAATAATAACAATTTTGATATATCAAAACTATCAGATCATATTTTCTGGGATGTTGACAAAAACATTTTGGATGCTCAAAAAAACAAGCGACTAATCATTCAAAGAGTGCTTGATTACGGCCTTTTGAATGATTGGAATATAATAAAAAATTATTATGGTGTGACCGAAATAGCACAAACTGCCACAACCCTCAGAGAATTAGATCCCAGATCGTTAAGCTTCATATCTCAAATTTCAAAAATATCACCGGAAAACTTCTTATGTTACACTACAATACAATCACGGCCGAAACATTGGAACTTCTGAAGAAATTGCAAGCTGTTCCTGCATTCTCAGAACTCCGGCTTGTAGGCGGCACATCTCTTGCGCTGCAAATCGGACATAGAAACTCTATTGACATTGATTTATTTGGAAAACTTTCGATATATGAAATTGCTCTAAATGAAGCGTTAAGCAATATCGGAAAGCTAATTCAACTAAAAAAGTCTAAAAATATAAACATTTACTCATTAAACAACATCAAACTCGACATAGTAAACTACCCATACCAATGGATAGATCGTCCAGTAAAAACAGATACTTTGCTACTGGCAGGCCTGAAAGATATTACAGCAATGAAACTTGCGGCAATTACGTCCAGGGGAACGAAAAAAGATTTTATTGATATCTTCTTTTTATTAAACATATATTCTTTACCGGAAATGTTAGAGTTTTATGAAAAGAAATATCACGATGGGTCTGTTTTTCTGGTTTTAAAAAGCTTAACCTATTTTGAAGATGCCGATCAGGATGAAACACCCAAAATGTATGTCGCATATGATTGGGAGAAAACAAAAACAAAGATCATAAAAGAGATCAGTAAAATAAACCAATAAACAATCTCCAATAAGGATCGCAAAGATAATTAGTCCGGTTTTACACAGTGTATTAAGAACGTCTGGAACACAAAACACTGTAGTCAACGCTATTTAGGCATCTACACATCCAGAACCCCGAACACCAAACCCCAAGTACCAAAACAAAGAACCCCGAACACCGAACCCCAGTGAAATAGCTCGTGCCTCACATTTCACGGTTTACCCTGTGAATTAGGAGGCACTATTTCAAGAGAGAATAAACCCCGAACTAAACACAATCATACA
>CAYQRU010000232.1:0-2845 GCA_964419945.1 uncultured Bacteroidales bacterium
CAGAACTGAGGCCAGCATCTCTGCCATCAAGCTGAGCATTAACAAATAATGTATAATCACCCATCTTCAAATTAATAAATTCTGCCGAATTATCTGCACTCCACGCACTCCATTTACCCGTTTCATTCAACTTGTATTGATACAGTACCTCATTTTGATCAGGAACAATATACTCAAACCTGAAATTATTGAACTGGTAAGGAACCCTTGCGCTATTACGTAGCTGTATCCTGGCATCATTGTTAAAGGCCTCGGCCTTTCTGAAAATCAATAAAAGTTTCTCAGAGGTATTTTCATCAATGCTATGCAGATATTTAAGAGCGAATCCGTTGTATACCGGGTAAAAATCATAATCAGGATGTAAGGGAGCGGGAAGGTAAACGCCAGTCAATACATTTTCTGGTTTTTGTGGTACAGTCATGACAGAATACTTGCTAAATTCTTTATTGACAGGATTGTAGGCATATTGATATTTACTTGTTACAACCCGAATTCCTTTCTCATCTTTTATCAGGCAGGGATCAGTACCATCGAAGGTGTTTTCCGGAAAAATCAATCTTTCGGCAGGATGCAGATCATTGTTAAGCAATGTTCTGATCATGCCATAATTTGGAATATTTATCCATAGGATATTATCATTTTCGAGGATTAATTGATTACATGAACCAAAAATAAGATCCAATTTCTTCAAAAATACCCATGTGCCTTCCGACTTGAAGAAAACAGAAACTCCATTATAATTCCCGGTCAGCAAAAAATCTCTGTATGGTAATATTGTCCAAACTCCATTGTGATGGTCCAATGTAACGAGCCTGTTGTTTTTAAGTGTAAACAAACCATGATCGTGTCCGATAAGCATGGTATTTTCTAAATTTTCCAACGTCCATACTTGTCCTTCAGTGCCGGGAATAAGTTGAAAATGGGTGAACTCTATATTGTTATCTAAATTGCTCCATCTTGTTTGGTACAAACCCTGGTTGGTTCCCAAATAAAAGAAGTCATCAACGATTAGTGCTGTGTAGCCTGTGCCAAAATCGCCCCTGTAATCATAAAAGTACGTGACGTTGTTTTTCAGGTGAAGCGAAGAAACTCCATAGTCGGTTCCCACCCACAGTTTTCCTGAATTGCTGTAATACAGGCACAAAATGGTATTGCTGAACAATCCTTTATAGCGGTTAATCCGGTGAATGATATTTCCTTCTAAATCAGTTATAAACAAACCACTCAGCACTGTACCAAATGCCAGGTATTTCCTGCTGATCTGTTCAAAACTAAACACTTTTGCAATTTTCAGAATCTCTGATAAGCTATTTTCAACAGGGCTAAGTTTCCCGGAAGAAAAGTAATACAATCCGGAATTCTTTGTGATAATCACAATTCCATCGTTGTAATGATAAATTCCGGTTATTTCGAAAAATACACCATCAGGATAACTGAAAATCTTTTTTAATGAAGTTCTGTCAAAAAGATAGACACCGGTTGTTGCATCGGCCAGATACAAAGAGTCGTTCACTGAAAAGCTGCCGGAGAATCTGCCAGGGGCGTTAATTCTTGTAAGTTGCTGGTTTTTATATATATAAAGATTCTGTGATGAAACAAAAAGAATACTTTCATTCAGATAATGAACATCCCAAAACTCCTCGTTAATATCCTGCACTTCTTTTCTGAATGGATATAAGGAACTGTACACAAAAGATTGGTGATTGCTCTTTGTCCAAACTCCAAAATCCAGATCTGAACCTGTGTAAATCAACGAATCATTGATAATTGTCAATGAACGGGTGAAGCCATCACTGCCCTTGTACGTTCTCCAGGTTTTCCCATCGAATTCCAGCAATCCTTTGTCGGCAGCCATGAAAACTACTCCATTGGGAGAGGATTTAATGTCCCATACTTTTCCTTTATTCTGATATTGGGAGGGGATGAAATTTTTCAATAAAGGCACACCTTTTTCCGGTAACACCTGTGTGTTTGAACCAAGAGCTCCGAAAAGTAGCGCAAATAGATATGTAATCCGCGATTTCAATGCAATGGATTGCTACAGATTTTGCGCTGGCGAAATTAAGAAAAATGAGCCGTTCTTCAAAGAACGGCTCATAAGTGGCAAATTATTAATTAACAACAAGTTTTTGGGTCTGGATATCACCATTAGGGGTTAGGATCCTCAGAATATAAACTCCCTGAGTCAGGACTTCTGTTTGAATGACCGACTTTTTTGTTGAAATCAGTACCCTGCCGCCAAAGTCAAGAACTTCAATTTGTTCAGCTTCACAACCAAGATAAATCAGGCCACCCGATTTTACAGGATTAGGAAATACTGTGATCTGTTTTTCGAATGATAAATCAGCAATACCTACTAATTGGTTGAATGTAATATTATCAAAATAGATAACGTTGTCCTGGGTTCTGCCTGCCATATCAAAATCGGGGAAGATAACGATCTGATCATATTGGCCTTCAGATTCCGGAGGGTTTGGGTAAGCAGAAAAATCAAAAGTGAGTTCTTCCCATTGATTAATGAGCGTGTTGGCTATTTTGATTTCTGGTTGCGCCCAGCCACTGGCTGCTACTAACTTAATTCCCACATCGCTGATTACCGGTTTCCAAACCAGGATCTTGATAATGGAATTTGTTGAATTGAGTACAAAAGGTCCCAGATTGTCGCTGCCATGTGCTGATTCGACACCCGCCCATGGTTGTCCGCTCTGTAAAGCAGTAAATTTGGCTACGGTGGCAGATGTATTAAGCCCTGACAGATCGGGATTTGGAATGACTTCTAATGGTGGATTTGAATTGTTTTCAAACACAGTCCATGTCCAGTTGGCTCCATATCCACCAGTTTCAA
>CAYQRU010000233.1:0-2797 GCA_964419945.1 uncultured Bacteroidales bacterium
CTTTAATTAGCCCTGAAACAAACTCCCATGCATCGAATATTTGACCATCATAGAATATGCCTTCATTCGGAGGTAGATTGGTATTTATCTGAATTTCAATTTTGGTGACCTTGTCTTTAATTTCATGAACTTCATTTTCAACTGTCTCTAAGCGATGATTTATTACGTGACCTTTCAACAGGTATTCTTTGAGTATTTTATTGGCCCATATTCTGAATTGTGTGCCTCTCAATGACTTAACTCTATATCCAACCGAAATGATAACATCGAGGCTGTAAAACCTGGTTTTATACTTTTTGCCATCCTGGGCAGTTAGTAAGGAATCCTTACATACTGAATTTATTTCTAATTCGCCTTCCTTGAAAATATTACCGACATGCAGCGTAATATTGTTTCTGGTTGTTTGAAACAATTCAGACATTTGTGCCTGCGTAAGCCAAACAGTATCATCTTCAACCCTGACCTCAATTTGAAAGTCTGTATTTTCTTCAGCTTTGTAAATTATAATTTCAGCTTGATTCATGGGTGGGTTTGTTTTTGTGTTTGGTGTTTTTTGTTTACCCCGTGAAATGTGAGATACGAACTATTTCACTGGGGTTTTTTATTTTTTGTTCGTTGTTCTTCACTTCGGCAAGCGTTCGACTGAGCTCACTCCGAAGTCACAGTGTAAATGTTTTTTTTGATAGCAGGCGGTTTAGGTGTTGATCTTCCAATAGCCTCTGGTGTCGCCTATTCTTTCAAGAATTCTGAGTTGCTTCAGTTTATTGATGTGTTTCTGAATTGCCGATTCATTGATTTTTAATTTTTCTGCTATTTCCCTCCTGCTGACTTTATTGTTTTCGATAATCAATAAGAGTATCAATTGCTGGGTTTCTGATATTTGACCACCTATTTGAGCACCTATTTGACCACCTATCTGAGCACCTATTTGACCACCTGTTTGACTACCTGTCTGACTACCTCCATGCATGGACGAGCCGCTAAAACCGTCATCAATATGGATGATACATTTAAAAACATCCGCTTCCTCCAACACCGGCTTGCTTTGAGAATAATGATGATAATATTTGAAGATATTTCTAACGCCCGAACCTAATTCATCGGCTCTTCCAATTTCTTTGAAAACTCTTGCAATCACCGGATTTTTGGGAAGGGGAGAAAAGTTTTCAGGATTGAGTTGCCCAGGTACTGCGGCTCTATTGGCATTTTCTGTTTTAACAATATGCTTTTCGATAATAAACTTTGCAGGGAAGGGATTGGTATATTCTCTGTGGATCAATGTGTTTGAAATTACTTCACGAAAAATCAGGTTTCGCACTTGACGGCCATCTGCCTCGCCCGTTGGATAATATCTTTTTTTAATTCATTGATTGTTGCAAACGGATAAATTCTGCTTTCAGTAAAGTTGCTTTGTTTGTTTAGGGTCAACACCTTTCGCTTCCCCACGATCATTGATGCCAATTAATATATCGCCACCGTATCTGATCAGAAATGCACAAACCGTTTCAAACAAGCTGGAAGGTAATTCACTTTTAGCCCATTTGAACTCGATGGTGAGGCCTTCGCCCTGCGCAAGGATTTTCGGAATGTTGATCATATTTTATTTTGTCTGGAGTTTGTTGTTTTTTGTTTTTCGTTCTTTGTTCGTTGTTTTTTTAGGCGCTTAGATTTCGAAACTAACCAATCCCGTACGCACGGGATCGCCATTTTTGTGTTGCAGTGATGCAGTGTTGCGGTGCTGCAGTTTGCGATTTTAATGCAGTGGCGATTATATGGCGCTCAATCTTTGCTGGGTTCCTTGTTTTGAATTTTATTTTTTTTTGAATTTTGAATTTGTTTAGTCCCGTACGTACGGGATCGGAATTCGTGCTTCGTGCTTTTTATGATTTGTTTGTTTTTTGTTGAGCTATGTCCCCGAAGGGCTTTTCTCTGGAACGGAGAAATATAGGATACTTGGTTAACAGCCTGCTTTTATTTGGCATCTAATCTTTTCAGCATTTCAGCGGCATTCAGGTTGATGCGGGAAAAGGCAAACCATTTCTTACCAAGGTCTTTGAGTGACGCGCCGATGTGGTAAACTGTTTGCTTGTCAATGATCAGGAAGCGGTCGTGGGCTTTATTGAAGGTTTTTAGTTTTATTTTGGGGTATTGTGCGTTGTGGCGTTTGAGGTCATTCCTCAAACGTTGGTCAATAGTGGCTGTGTAAATTGTTGCTTCAACTCCGGGTTGTCTTTTTGAAAGTAAGGATAACACTGACTCGTCAATGTAGTTATCAATTAAAATGATGTTGTGTTTTGCTTCTTTAATTAGCCCTGAAACAAACTCCCAGGCATCGAATATTTGACCGTCGTAGAAGATTCCTTCATTCTGTGGAAGATTTGTATTGATTAGTAAATCAAACTTTTGGTCATGCTCTACTAACTTTCTTTCGACCTTGTCAAGGCGATGACTGATGGCATAACCTTTTAAGAGGTAGTCTTTCAGTACTTTGTTTGCCCAGATACGGAATTGTGTTCCCCGCTGCGATTTTACCCTATACCCGACAGATATGATCACATCAAGGTTGTAAAATGACAATTTCCTTTTTACTTTTCTGTTGCCTTCCATCTGAACTGTCAAGTATTCCTTGACAGTTGATCTGGTTTCCAGTTCTCCTTCCCTGAAAATATTGCTGATATGAAGGCTAATGTTCTGTTTTGTAGCATTGAAAAGCTCTACGAGTTGTGCTTGGGTAAGCCATACTGTTTCATCTTCAACTCTGACCTCAAGCTGAAAGTCTGAATTTTCGTCAGCTTTG
>CAYQRU010000234.1:0-2790 GCA_964419945.1 uncultured Bacteroidales bacterium
CAGCCTGAATATCTCCAATAGGAGTGCAAGCCGAAAGGTTCACGGGAGTAGCACAGGTTATATCCAGTGGATCAGGAGCAGCTACTTTGAAAGTAGAGGTGCAGGTAAGTGCACCGCAATCTCCGGTAACTTCATAGGTAAAGCTCAGATCAGCGCCATTGCAGTAAACATCAACCGGCAGTGCAGGAATGCTTGCAATATTTGTAGTTACATTGCAGTCACCGGTAAAGCTGAATCCTAACACCCATGCATCATAATCAGCCTGAATATCTCCAATAGGAGTGCAAGCCGAAAGGTTCACGGGAGTAGCACATTCTATGTCCAAAAGATCGGGAACTGCAACCTTAAAGGTGGATAAACAAGTCACTGTTCCGCAGAAATCTGTCACAATGTAAGTGTAACTCAGATCAGCACCAACGCAATGAGCATTAGCAGGAAGAGTTGGAATGCTGGCACTGTTGTCAGTAGCATTGCAACCACCGGTAAAAGTGAAACCGGCAACCCACGAAGCGTATGCTGCATCAATAGCAGGTTGATCAGTGCAAACAGGCAATTCAACCGAGGTAGGGCATTCGATATTCACAGCAGTTGCTGCCGCTACCGTAAACGTTGAATTGCAATCATCGCTGCTGTAAGGATCGGTAGCTTCATACGTAAAGTTCAGATTTGCTCCGGCACATTCAACATTTACCGGCAACGCAGGTATATTTGCAATATTATCAGTAGCATCGCATCCACCAGAGAAGGTGAATCCTGCTTTCCACGCATTGTAAGCATTCGTAATATCAGTTAACGATGTACATGCTGGCAGGTTGGGATCGCTGGGGCAGCTTACAACAACCGGATCGCACAACAGCATTGTCCCGTTCTGCCAACCAGTGATTATATTTACTCCACTGATATTGGTAATACGGGGTGTTTGACCTGTAACACCGGAAAAAGGTAGTGTATAATTGCCGGCAGTAACCGGTGTATTAAGATTGAATTTGACAACAACACCACTATTGCCGGTAAAATTAGCTGATGGTATGGCAAAGGAACCAACCCTGAGTCTTGTATTACCGTCAAAAAGACTTGCAAGAACTTGATGTGTGGTTTGGCGTCCTGTTAATGCTACTGATCCGGTTATATAAGTGAAACCTGTTGGTAAAAGAATATCAAATTGAAATCCTGCAAATGGATTATCATTTACGATTTCAACCTGTATCTCAATAGGACTGCCAGCCGGAGCAGAAGCGTTAAGGATATTCATGACATTGCTTTGGGCTGAAACATTAATTAGTCCGGCGAAAGCAACCAGAATTATAAGAGTAAAGATTTTCTTTATCATAGCATTTATTTTTTAGATTTAAAAGCCAGAATTGTCTGTAGCATATCAAACTGGTTAAGGAGTTGGAAATACAATATTGATTACCTGAACCAGATCTTCAATAAGTACAAAACCATCTTTATTCATATCAGCAGCTTCGAAGCAAGGAATAGGATCTCCGTTGAAAATATGATTGATCATAATAATGATGTCATCAATATTAATTTCTCCGCTGCAATCAGCATCTCCCGGAAGTGCATCCCAAACCCATCCATCCTTCATACCAAAAGGAATATAACTGGTGTTGGTCCGTCGCATGTGCGTGCCAGCCTCGAAGGCGATTTCTGCCATGCCGTCTGTAAGGGGATCGGGCACATAGAGATAATCAAAATAAAGTGTAAGTAGCTCTCCATCAGCGAAGGTCATTCCACTTTCAGTGGCCCGGCTGATAGATAAGAATCCTGAAGCATACGGATCAAGTACCCATCCGGCACCCAGAGGACCGGGATCAAATCCTGTGTAGTTCAGCTTGGTAGCATCATAAGAGATCACAAATACAATAGAGCCAATACTTTCGGCACTTAGACCATCTGCGTAAATATTCACTTCAACAGGATCCGGTACAAGAAGTTCGCCACCGGGTGGATCTGGTAATGGTATTAATTCAGCACCTTCTGCTATAACTTTCTCGATTTCAAGAAATGGAGTAATCACTTCAACCGGACTTATTCCGCCATCATCATAGGTAGCAGTTATCGGAGTTCCATAAATATTGGTGATTTCATAACTTTCCACAAAAACAAGATCTGTGACAAAACCACCAAGGTACTCAAACTGTAAAGTCAGAAAAGTACCATCAATGTTTGCGCCTGCAAAATTCATCCATGAAATTCCGAGCCACTCATCAGCACCGTAATTGGGATTAATAATGATGGTACCTCCCATAAACGGAACGCTGGTAGGTCCGGTATAGGTAAGCAGGGTTTGATCATACTCAATAAAAAGTGTGATCGCTCCCACATTACCATTTGTCCCGGTAAAGCCAAGCAAATCAAGCTTAACAAACACTGGTCCTGCAAGGGACTCTACCTGCTCAAGCTTGACTGTTTGGGCTGTTAAACCAGGAATGGCAAGTAAAATTGCCAGGTAAAACAGAATAATTTTTTTGTTCATATGATGTGTCTTTAGTAATTAATAATTATTTACCCATCAAAACCATTGTCATGAATGCGTTTCAGGAAACCAGGTTTCAAAGCCATCAAACATTTCTTGCTATATATATATAAAGGTATAAACAGTCTGACAGAGTGCAGCAATTGGGTTTGATAATTTGCAGATAATTTCATTTCTTGATTCCTGATAACTTATTGGAGCAATGATCCTGCAATATGAATAAGCTGATGCGGAAAAAATCCGCATCAGCTTTTCAAATGGATTTACTTGACAACAATCATACTCTTTGTCAGGGAGTAGTCGCTGTT
>CAYQRU010000235.1:0-2679 GCA_964419945.1 uncultured Bacteroidales bacterium
AAAACATAGCACACAGATAACACGGATGCTACAGATAAACACAGATAAAAATCCGTTAAATCAGTGTCATCCGTGTGCTTAAAACCCATTGGCACACTGATAACACAGAACATCGAACACCTTCTATCGCCAGATTTATTTTTGCTCAAAAAAATGTTATCTCACTACATTTTTCATATTCATTTTAAACTAAAACAAATTTCATGTTTATTTTTGCACCAATAAATGTATTATGAATACAGAAAACGGTTCTAAAATAAACAAGTTGATGCATATTCAGCCACCTGGTGTTGTGCTTACCAGCAACTGGTTGAGCAGGCAGGGCTATAGTCCCGGGCTTTTACGAACCTATCGTAACAGCCATTGGTTGGAGGCAATTGGCAACGGGGCAATGGTAAGGGCTGGAGATTCGGTTGATTATGCTGGGGCAATATATGCCTTGCAACAACAATTGGATTTAAGCATACATCCTGCTGCCAAAACAGCAATGGCCCTTATTGGCAAAAGCCATTATCTGGACATCGGTAGCAATGTGGTGACTTTGTTTGGCAGCATCGGGGAGCGTTTGCCTTCATGGTTTAAAAACCACCATTGGGGCATTGAAATACAGCACTTTACATCAGGCATCCTGCCTGCACGTATGGGTCTTGTTGAAATAGAATATAAAAGCTTCGCTGTAAAAATTTCATCACCTGCAAGGGCTATGATGGAGTGTTTGTACCTGGCGCCTCAAAAACAAGAACTAACCGAGTGCTTTGAAATAATGCAGGGGCTAAACAACCTGAACCCGACAAATCTACAGGAGTTATTAGAGCATTGTACTTCGGTTAAGGTAAAAAGGCTGTTTCTTTACATGGCAGAAAAGGCGGGACACGCGTGGTTTAAACATCTTATCAAAAGTAGGATTGACCTGGGAAAAGGCAACCGTAGTTTGGTTTCCAATGGAGTTTACATTGCAGGTTATAACATTACAGTCCCAAAAGAGTTGGAAGCTGATGAAAATCCCGGATTATAACAAGCAGGTATATCTTTTGCTTTTGGTACTGCCCATAGTTGCCAGAGAGCGTAACCTTGCCCTGCACGGTGGTACTGCCATCAACATGTTCCACAGCAACATGCCCCGCCTTTCGGTTGATATTGACCTTACTTATCTTCCGGTTGACACGAGGGTTAATTCATTAGCCGGTATTAAAGATGCTTTGCAGCGGATTGCTTATAAAGTTGAGACTACCTTGCCCGGAACCTCTGTTGAGCACAAACAAGCGGATGCCCGGCTCATAATTATAAACAGGGAAGCCAGCATTAAAGTTGAGGTGAATACCATAAAGCGAGGATGTTATAGTCCACCGGAAATTAAGGTATTATGCGATGAAGCACAAAAAGAATTTGATGCCTTTTGTGAAATACAGGTAGTTGACAAACCCCACCTGTTTGGTGGCAAGATGTGCGCTGCACTCGACAGGCAGCATCCCAGAGATTTGTTCGATATCCGGCAAATGTTCAAAACACTAACTTTTGACAGCGCCTTAAAAAAGGGATTCATTTTTTATCTGGTAAGCTCAGGAAGGCCCCTTGCCGAAATGCTGTTTCCAAACCTGGCAGATCAGAAACAGGCCTTTACGAATCATTTTTCTGGTATGACCCGGCAAGCCTTTACTTATGAAGACTACGAAATCACCAGACTCCTTTTGATTGAAAAAATACATGCGTCGCTCACGTTTGAAGATAAGCATTTCTTATTAATGCTTGAGCAAGGGACCCCCGATTGGAGCCTTTATGATTTCAGCATTTTTCCTGCAGTACAATGGAAATTGTTAAACATACAAAAACTCAAATCCCAAAACTCAGACAAACACCAGAAATTATGCAGGGATTTCAAAGAAATGCTTACCTTATAGGGTTTGTTACAATCCGTTACTATTGAGCACATTGATATTGCTTAAGCCCGGGCGATTAAAAATGTCCGCTATCACAAAAAGATTAATTTACTAAAAATCAACGACTTTATGCTTGCCGGCAAGCCCATTATTTATGCAATCGAAGCTCCCGGCAACATAGTTGAAGAGAGCGGCGCCGGCATCAGTTGCGCTGCCGAATCACCCAAAGAGTTGGCCGATGCAATATTGAAAATGAAGGACTTAACTCCGGAGGAAAGAGCAGCAATGGGCGCCAAAGGCCGGGATTGGATCATCAAAAACAGGGATTACAAGAAGTTGGCAGCGGATTTTTTGGAGGCAGTGTTGGATAACAGCCCATAGCAAGCAAGCCTGAACTCAGAACCCCGAACAAGGAAAAAGTAGGCAGTCACCCCCGAATAAAAAACAACGAACAACGAACCGCCGCAGGCGTAAACAAAAAACAAAGAACAACGAACATCGAACGCCAAACGTCGAACGCCCAAGCCCGTTAATGAAGTTCAAAAATCAGTCTTTCTCTATTTTGAAGAAAATATTTAATTTTGCGATCGTAACAACTTTAAAGCGATGGAAACAATAATACTTCAGGGTGAATCGAAATCTGACCTGCATCTGCTATTGGAGCTTGCCAAAAAATTGAATTTCAAAGCCAGGAAACTCTCCCGCACAGAAATCGAAGACATGAGTTTATCAATTTCAATCAATGAAGGCATAAAATCAGGACTTCTTGATGAGAAAGAAAAACAAATCTTTCTCAATAATT
>CAYQRU010000236.1:0-2460 GCA_964419945.1 uncultured Bacteroidales bacterium
GCATTCCCATTCACCCTTTCAATCAACTGGATAATTCTTGTGGAGGCGGCATCGTCGAAAACGCCCAGCAGGCCCTGGTCGTTGACGTTGGTGAAGGGGCTCTCGAACAACATGCCGGCTTCGATGGTTCCATTCTTTTCTAAGTGCATGACGATCTGGTTGATGAAGGTCATCTGGTCGGCCTGGAGGTTGCCGGCCTGCAGGAATTCGGCGAAGGCTTCGTTGGCAGCGTGGATGTCGAGGCCGACGATGCTGCGGATGAACCTGCCTAACGGCTCATCGCCATACTCGCGGATAAAATCCTGTTTGGTGCCGCGCTCCTGTCCATCGAAAAGTATTCTTTCTAACTCCTGCAATTCTCCGGTGGTGATGGGCACATTGTTGCGCAGCTTGTGAATAGCTATGTGGTGCTTGTTGTTGCGAATGTACGACTCCACCCGTTGTTTGTACGATTCCAGGCGGGTATATTCCTCCACCAGCGACCTTTCGGCCACCTGCGAGGCTAACACTTCATCCTCCAGGTTGGTGTAAACCTTGTGCTTGTTGCGGGCATCGAGAAATTTGATGAGGTCGCGCAAAGCCAGCCTCACATCCTCCAATCGCTTCACGTTGACTTTTTCCCAGAAAGATTTTGTCTGGATTTCCCGTATCAGCGAAAGATGTTGCCCAATAGCCGGAATGTTCTGCTTTTTCTCCAAAGCGCCGGCTGTGGTTGTGATTTTTGACATGTATTGCGAACCCTTGCGCCCATGCAAAATGGCCAGATTGAGGCTCAGCAGCAGTACATCGAAACGTTTGGCCAGGTCGTCGTCATCTTTTTCGGGAAGGACGAGGCAGGCAAGGTGATCGCCAATCTCAGTTACATCAACTTTTGAGAGGTTTTGCCAGCGCACCGCCTCCGAAAATTCCTTCACCAGGCGCAGGCTCATCTTCACGGCGAAGCGCTCCGGGTCGAGGCTACGCACCTGCTGGTGCAATTCGCTGATATAGGCCTCGGCCAAAGCCATCTCATCGCTGTTGGGTTTTTCCTTGTTGCGGATGGCCATCGCCACATCCAGCTTCATCTTAAAAATCCTTTCGGTGAGGCCGATGATGGCGTTGGATTCGATGCCTTCGGGGTTGGCATCAAAAAACTCGAGGTTCTGACAAAAATCGAAAATCAAAAAATGGGTTTTATCATCGCCCGGCCCAAACAGACCGGGGCAAAGCCTGGTTCCGCGCCCCAGCATCTGCCAGAACTTGGTGTGCGATTTCACCATCTTAAAATACACCAGGTTGACCACCCGTGGCGCATCCACGCCCGTATCAAGCATATCCACCGAAACGGCAATCTGCGGGTGCTGCTCCGCAAAAGGATCGGTAAACTTTTCGAGTAAATCCTGCGCCTTGCTTTCGTAATTGTCAATCACGCGCAGGAACTTGCCGGCATATTCGGGATAGAGCTTGTTGAAGCGCTCTTCGATAAAAACGGCGTGCACATGGTTCTTGGCAAAAATGATGGTCTTGCCCAGCTTGTCGCCGCCATCTACCTTGATGCCGTTTTGCATCAGGTGTTGCAGCACTTTGTCCACCGTGCTGGTATTGAAAAGCCAGCGGTTGAGGGCTTCGCTGCCGATTTCGTCGGGCAGTTCGCCGGTGCTGGGGTCGCCAAACTTTTCCTCGTATTCGGCTTTTTCCTTTTCGCTTAACTCGCTGTATCTGATGCCTTCGCGCAGGAATTTTATGGGCACCGAAATGGCTTTGGGCGGCACCAGAAAGCCATCCCTCACTGCCTGGTTCAGCTCGTAGGCAAAGGTGGGGTTGTCGTCGCTGATGTCGAACATCTCGTAGGTGTTGCGGTCAATGTCTTTTTTGGGGGTGGCGGTGAGGCCGATAAGCAGCGCATCGAAGTAGCGGAAGATGGCGCCATATTTCTGATACACCGAGCGGTGGGCTTCGTCAATGATGATGAGGTCGAAATGGCCGGTTCCGTAAAAACGCTGCTCGCCGGTTTTCAGTTCGTCAATCTTGTTCATCATGGTGGGGTAGGTGCTGAACACTAACCGTGTTCCCTGGTCTTCGCGTTCTTTGGTGAGGTCAATGGACGAGAGATGCGGCAGGTGTTCGCCGAAGGCATTTTTGGCCTGGGTTACCAGCGCGTTGCGGTCGGCGAGGAAGAGGGCGCGCTTCACCCAGTTGCATTTGGTGAGCATTTCCACAATGGCGGCTGCGGTGCGTGTTTTGCCCGAACCGGTGGCCATCACCAGCAGGGCTTTGCGGGTGCCGCCGGTCAGTTGCCCGTTGATGCCGTCCCTGGCAAAGGCTTCGGCTACGCGTTGAATGGCTTCAATCTGGTATTTCCGCCCGGCAATCTGTTCGTTTACTCTGAATTTCCGCAGGTCTTTGCGGTCGAACCTGCGATCAACCAGCAGTTGCAGTTCGTCCTTGGTGCAGAAGCCCTGCACCTGGCGTTCGGGATAA
>CAYQRU010000237.1:0-2460 GCA_964419945.1 uncultured Bacteroidales bacterium
CTTTTCGCCTTTCAGGGGCCAAATATCACTACCAATCCAGTGATCATCCTGCTTGCTGCAGTACCTTTGGTGATTCAGACCTATTTTATCTTTTTTATCACCTGGTTTGCCGGACGCAAGCTGAAGTTGTCGCATGCCATCTGTTCTCCTGCAGCAATGATCGGGGCGAGTAATTTCTTTGAACTGGCTGTAGCGGTTGCCATCGCGCTTTTCGGGTTGCAATCGCCTGCCGCCCTTGTGACTGTTGTTGGGGTGCTGGTTGAAGTGCCGGTAATGCTTTCGTTGGTGGCTCTTGCCAACCGGTGGAAATACTGAGCATTTATCTGAAATAATTCCATGGTGATTCGAGCTTCGGGTTCGATTAATGATGGTTAAAACCTTTAAGTTTTTCACGTGGTTTTAGCTGGCACATGCAGGAACCCGAAAGCCTCTCTTTTTTATCAATGATTATTGGAAAACCATCTTTTTCCCATTCAACGAGACCGCCAGCCAGATTGGCAACGTTTGTAAAACCTTTGTTTTTCAATGCCGCGCAAGCATCTTTACTTTTCAGTCCGGCTGAATCGGCACAGATGTATGTTGCGTTTTTATTGAGCCCGGAAACTTTGGATTTAAATATACTGTGTGGTATCTGCTCCGAAAAAGGCACATCAAATTTTTTTACCCTGTTCAGGTAAGCCTCTCTGATATCTAACAGCACAGCTCCAGCATGACAGGCATCGTAGGCTTCCTTTGATGCCAGGTTTATGATTTCGCCCACCATGAAACCCTTATCAGTAAAAAATTTATTCATCAACTGAATTTAAATACATCCATAAATCAATCCTGAAATAGTTGCCATTACAATCACCAAAAGCACATACACTATTGTTTTCTGCGTACCTATAACACCTCTGATAACAAGCATATTGGGTAGTGATAGGGCTGGCCCGGCCAACAGCAAAGCCAGGGCAGGACCTTTGCCCATGCCCGAAGCAATCAATCCCTGCAAAATCGGAACCTCGGTCAGAGTTGCAAAATACATAAATGCGCCAACAAAAGAAGCAAAGAAATTGGATGTCAATGAATTTCCACCAACAAGCCATTCAATCCACTGATTAGGAATTATTCCTGCAAGAACCTTCCCATCGTGGTTCGAACCTAGTAAAAATCCTGCTATGACGACACCTGCCGCCAGCAATGGCAGAATCTGTTTAGCAAAACCCCAGGTTGCAATGGTCCATTCTTTGTTCTCGTCGTTATTTCTGTCAAGTAATGTTATGATAGTCAATGCTGCAATTCCAACCACCATTGGAAGCAGCGGGCTAATCTCCGGTTCGGAGATAAAATAAGCGGCTGCAAAAACTGAAGTAAGCACAGCTATGGCGGACAGAAGTACCCACTGCCATTTGATTTTTAGAATAAAAATCAGAGAATAGGCCATCATCAGAGAAAAGAATCCGGTTATGTACCATTTGAAATTCCAGATAAAAAACCATATTCCCGATTCTCCATCCCCCGACGGACTTCCCCAGTTGGCGAAAACAAGAATAAGGACAAAGGTAAATAGGTGAAAAGATGTTTGCCATATCGGGCGTTTTTCGGGTGCAACGGTTATGTTCATTTGTGCTTCACGTTTCAGTTTTTCTTCTTTCCTGTAAATGAGCGACATTGTCAATCCTATCACTACACTAAAAACAATCGCCCCAATTATACGCGCTATTCCCATTTCCATCCCAAGAATCCTTGCGGTAAGAATGATGGCTAAAATATTAATCGCCGGACCTGAATAAAGAAACGCAATGGCAGGTCCTAAGCCAGCTCCACGTTTGTGTATGCCTGAAAACAGAGGTAAAATGGTGCAGGAGCAAACGGCCAGAATAGTTCCCGATACAGCAGCAACCGAATAAGCAAGCCATTTTTTTGCATTAACGCCAAAATATTTCAATACCGAACCCTGGCTCACAAAAACAGATATTACGCCTGCAATGTAAAAGGCGGGTAAAAGACATAATACCACATGCTCGCGGGCGTACCACCTGGTAAGGTCAAGACTAGCCAGGATGGCAGTGTTAAAACGTTCGCTCTCAATGGGTAGAAAAAAAGCGATGAGAAATAATGCGATGATCCAGGAAAGTATTTTAAGTTCTTTACGAGACTCCATTGCTTTAGTTTTGCGTAATGTGTAAAGTAAAATTTAATATCCTACTGACAACACAGACAGGTGTTTGGCTTTTCACCATAAACATTGATGCTCAGCACCCTTACTCCTGATTGCTTATAAAGTGTTATCTCCTGACTGTTAAGGTATTGTTTTAACGCCTCATCGGGAATATCGTAAACTGCCTCTTTTTGTATTTGAATATTCAGAAAGCCTGTCGCTTTAATAATCTCCAGGTATTCACTTTTTTGAATGGCCCCGCTTACACAGCCGCAATAAAGTTCGACTGCATTGCGGATTTTTTCGGGTAATTCGCCTTC
>CAYQRU010000238.1:0-2412 GCA_964419945.1 uncultured Bacteroidales bacterium
CGATAGTTTTGCGGCAAAAAGATTATGGACATAGAACATCAAGACACAACAAACCGCATGCTTGCATTGGTAGATCAATGGCTGGAAAGCGGCCAAAGTCAGAAAGCATTTGCCGGGCAGCAAGGCATCAAACTGGCTACCTTTGCTTACTGGGTTAAAAAGCACAAGCAGCAACATCAAGCATTGAATGGCTTTGCCAGGATTGAACTCAGCGACACACAGTCAGTTCAACGATTAGTCAAATTGGAAATAGCCTTAGCCGATGGCATGGTAGTAAGAATATTTTAGTCTTTGCCATGCTGTTTGGTTTGCCAGGAAATATCCGTTTGTTTTTGTACAACGGTGCGGCCGATATGCGCAATGGCTTCGATGGGTTGAGCGGACTGGTGCGCAACAAGCTCCGTCAGGATCCTCTTTCGGGCGATATTTTCATTTTTCTGAACCAAAAGCGAACGCTGATAAAATTGTTGGTGTGGGATCAAAGCGGCTTTGCCATATGGCACAAGCGGCTTGAGCGAGGCACTTTTGAGTTTCCGCTTGTTGGTGGCGGAAGTCAAACGCTTGAAATAAGTCGTCAAAAACTTATGCTGATGTTAGAGGGTATTTCATTAAAAAGTATTAAAAAACGCAAGAGATTTTGTATAAATAATATTTAATATATTTTTAAAAATACATTGCTGTAACAAAATTAATTTATACTTTTGTCACATGCAATCCAGCTCAGATCACATACTATCAAAGGTTCAGGACCAACTGATTTTCTTTCGGCAAACCGCTGGTTTGAAGGAGGAACACACACGGGAGTTGGAAGCAGGCATGCGTAATCTTTTCAGCCAACTTCAGGACTTGCATAAAATGAAGGTTCAGCAAACAGAAGAAAAGCTGCAACAGTCGGAAAAAAAGCTTCAGGAAAAAGAAGAACATCTTCAGAAAACAGAAGAAAAAGCCAGGTATCTGCAATTTGAAATTGAACAACTCAAGCGGATGCTTTTTGGAGCCAAACGCGAACGCTTCGTCAGCAATACTCCGGTTGAACAACTCCCCTTGCCTTTTGATACCGAACAGATCACGGCAGCGCCCCCTGCACAAATCGAACAAATCAGCTATACGCGCGAAAAAACAAAGAGCAAGCCCAGGCATCCCGGAAGGGTTGATTTTCCTGCACATTTGCCGGTTGAGGAGATTATCATCGAGCCCGAAGAAAGTGTTGAAGTGCTTCAGTTTATCGGCAACGAAATAACAAAGGAATTAGACTATACCCCCGCCAAACTGTTTGTGCGTCATTACATTCGACCCAAATATGCCAGGCCTGATGGAGAAGGAGTTGTTACAGGGAAACTGCCGGTTCGTCCGATAGAAAAAAGCTCGGCAGGGCCTGGCCTGTTAGCCATTATTCCGGTTGAAAAATATGTTGATCATCTGCCATTGTATCGCCAGATTGAACGCTACAAGCGCGAAGGTATCAACATAAGTGATTCTACGATAGGCAGTTGGACAGCACAAATTGCCGATCTTATAAATCCATTGTACCAAACCCTGGTAAATCAGATTATTGGTCAGGGCTATCTTCAGGTAGACGAAACCCCCATCAAGGTACTTGACAGAAACAAAAAAGGCAAAACCCACCAGGGCTATTACTGGGTTTACAACGCCCCGATGCAAAACGCTGTTTTTTATCACTACTGCCAAGGTCGTGGCCGTGAAGGCCCGATGAAACTGCTAAAAGATTTCAATGGTTATCTGCAAACCGATGGCTACAGTGTTTACGAGTGGTTTGCCAAAAAACCGGGCATCACCCATCTTGGTTGTATGGCTCACACGCGGCGATATTTTGAAAAAGCATTGAGCTATGATGCCGAAAAAGCCGGCCAGATCATGACACTCATCCAGCAACTTTATGCCATTGAACGTGAAGCCAAAGAAACCTTACTTACAGCAGATCAGCTTAAGGAATTGCGCCTTGAGAGAGCCTTGCCGGTAATGAACACACTTGGCAAACTCATAGCCCATTACAACAAAACTGCATTGCCAAAAAGCCCGATGGGAATAGCGCTTGCATATTCCACTCAGCGCTGGGATACCCTGCTTAACTACCTTTATGACGGAAGCCTCGAAATTGATAACAACCTTGTTGAAAATGCATCAGGCCAAATGCCCTTGGGCGAAAAAACTATCTTTTTGCCGGTTCGCACCATGCAGCACAATGTGCCGCCATATTTTACTCCTTATTTGGAACCTGCAAAAAGAACAGCGTAAACCCATACCTGTGGCTCAAGAAGGTGCTGGAATTAATCCCGGAATATCGCGCCAACCAACTCACCGATCTGCTGCCACAAAACCTCAAGCTCTGATTTAAAAGCAAACCCCGTTCAACCGCCGGTGAGAAGGAATATGGATTGGTCGGGTGGATAC
>CAYQRU010000239.1:0-1758 GCA_964419945.1 uncultured Bacteroidales bacterium
AATTAACACAGCGAAGGAAGGAGAATAAACCCTGCCAGTAATGAAATCCCGGAGTATTGTAGTGTTGATGAAATCAAGATTCTGATAAATATGAAATAACTCACTTAATGAGACCTTTTCAACACTGCCGGTATTGGTGCGGGTCAAATAAAGGCTGTTACCACCAATACGTATTGAATGATAACCAGCCCTTCCGGATACACTGGGAATCTCGCCTAAACTGCCAATAGCTTTTTTGAATGTCGAAAAATCCATTTATGCTCAGCTTACCAATGAAAATCATTTCATGGTCGCAAGATAGGAAGTTTTAATAAATTACAAACAAGCCTCTACGATAAAAAGTCAGGAATATATCCTGGCTCACAAAACAATCACTGATAAAAACGGCCTCAGCCCATGAAGTGTTTATTAAATGGGCAGTTTTAGTCTCTGCGTAAAGAGCAATTTGGCGGCTCTTTTACTTCTGGGATCGTATTCGCCAATCTAACACCAAAAACACCTGATATAAGTGTTATGTAATACCATCATCATTGTTTTGCAGAATAGCTGAGTTCAGCAAATTTGTTCTCAGCTATAAACAATGTCTGTAAAAAGAATCTTTATGACTTTTTCAGGTAAATGAAACCATAAACATTGAAATGGGAAAGTAGAATAAATGGATTTGGATAACTACCACGACCTGGTATAAATAAGCTGAATATTAAAATTTCCGCTTTCAGCCAAAAAACCATTACCCTGGCATTAATCCATCTTATACCTGATTAACAGTCCCGTTCTTACATTGGTAAAACGGCACTACATATGCCAATGGATCCTAAGCCAACAACTAATAAATCAACTAATTAATTCAACATCCAAACAAGGACACACCAAGCCATTTCCGGTTTATTTCAACCGGGCTTCGACTGCTTCCCAATGTACAATATTCCAGAATGCCTGTACATAATCCGGCCGGCGGTTTTGATAATCGAGATAATATGCATGTTCCCAAACATCGCAGGTAAGTAGTGGATTTACCTCCATTGTAATGGGTGTATCTGCATTGCTTGTTTGCATGATCTGCAGGTTTCCATCGGTACGCTGTACCAGCCAGCACCATCCTGAGCCAAATAGTGTAATGGCCGCAGTGGAAAATTTCTCCCTGAACAGTTCAAATCCGCCGAATGCTTTAACAATCAAGTGTTTCAATCTGCCGCCAGGTTCCGGATGGTGGTTGGGTGTAATGCTTTCCCAATAAAAAGTATGATTCCATACCTGGGCTGCATTATTAAATACAGGCCCTGAAGATTTCCTGATAATCTGCTCGAGAGTTTTATCCTCAAAATTGCTGCCCTTGATCAACTCATTGAGCTTGTTAACATAACCCTGGTGATGCTTGGTGTAATGAAATTCTACAGTCCGCTCATCAATATAAGGCTTGAGCGCATCCATAGAAAATGGTAAAGGTTTGATTGTAAACGACATATAAGGATATTTTTAGGTGAGTTGTAAACTGATGGCGGTAGGTATTACATTTCCTGTAATTCTGACCGGGATTGATATTTTATTAATTTCAGCCATGCGGCTTTAAATTTAACTAAACGTAATGCTAACCAAACACTCTCTTCACTGAATTCTTCAGATGAACGTAGACAAGTTTCTGCATTTCGTGCAATATGTTATGAAAAGTAAACAATTGCCGGGTATGCCTGAACTGCCTTCTCAATTCCAACTCAGTTCGGAGTGCCAGATGGCGAAGCCTTTCTTTCTCAAAGGCAA